>NZ_JBXSOL010000053.1:0-22252 GCF_057784555.1 Rhizobium sp. CNPSo 3670 | reverse complement strand
TGACGCGCGTTGCCTCGTCCAAATAAGTATTGAAGTGGCTGGCCGAGGGTGCGTCAAATATAAAGTGAAAAATTTATGTCTTAGTGTTGGCTATCTCGATCATTATTCCTAACCTCCGATAAGCATTACTTATCGGAAGTGATGAGTCGTCTCAGTGATATCGGCCAGTGACGAACCGTAAGGTAATGATAGAGTTCGTTTAGCAAACCATTTACCATGATTTCAATGCGTTATGATTTGTCGAAATTGCCCATCACAAACTTGCTGCGGCCGATTTCGGACGCCGGCATCGCGATGGCGCGTCTCGACGAGCGCATTGCCCGTTCGCCGGTCGGCGCGGGCTGGATCGAGCGCATGCATTTCGGCGACGCCTGTGCCTCGCTGTGGATCGACGGCGAGCTCGTCCACCTCGAGGACCTGGTGTTGCACGACGCCGGCGCCGATATTCGCACGCCGACCCATGAGCTGACCATCGCCACCGACGTCCTGCGCAGCCGCCGGCGGATCACGGCGCAACCGGCCGCGTGGGCGCTGAGCCCCGAGGGGCTACGTATACTTCGCGGTCAAGGCGGGGATATGACACCCGAAGCGGGTGGTCCCGGTGGCGCCGGAGTCGCCACCGGTCTGCCGGCAGCCGATGCGACGCTGCCGAACGGGGAAGGGGAGGGGCCTGACGTTTCCGATCCCCTCGCGGCGGAGTTGGCGGCGATCGACGCGGTCCTCGCCCGTTCCGACGCCGCTATTGCCCAGGCCCAGGCACCTGGGCGCGTGGGAGGGAGGGACAAGGATCCGCTCCTTTATGATCTCGACTGGGACGAGGATGAACGGCTTGCTGAATGGCGCACAACCGTCGGCGAGACAGAAGGCCTGCCGCCGGTGCTGCGGGCGATCATCGCCCTCGATGCGTGGAGCGTGCTGCAGGTCCTGCAACACGCTCCCTGGCTTGGCCGGCTGCTCGCCGCGGCGATCCTTCGGGAGGCCGGCATCACGACGGCGGCGCATCTCGCCGCGTTTAATATCGGCCTCAAATCGATATCGGTGGATCGCCGCCGGCATCGCCACCGAGACACGCGTCTTGCCGCTATCCTCGATGGACTCGCTGCGACGGCTGAGTTCGGGCTCAAGGAGCATGATCGGCTGTCGTTGACGCGGACGATGATGGAACGGCGGCTGGTCGGCCGGCGCGCGTCGTCAAAGTTGCCGGCGCTCGTCGAGCTCGTCGTGGCCCGGCCGCTGGTGTCGGCCGGCATGGTCTCCGAAACCCTCGATGTCACGCCGCAGGCGGCGCTCCGGATTGTCGGCGAGCTTGGGCTCAGGGAGATGACCGGGAGGGGGAGGTTTCGGGCGTGGGGGATCCTATAACCATGTGCGAACTAAATCTGAGCTTGGCGGATGCCCGGGCGCTTTGCGCCCGGTTGATGTGGAGTTTTCTACTGAACGCGGCGATCAAGATGAAGCTATGACGAAACCTGGATTGAGTCCCGCAAAGCCGCGCTGATGATGTGAGGCGACGCGCTGATCGGGACTGAGGAGATTTATGTCGATCATTTGGTTCAGAGGACCGCCATGAAGCAGGCGGAGCACCTCTGACAAGGCCAAAGAGGCTGCGACCGAACCCACGAATGGTGCGCCCACTGCCTTTCCTGCCAGCAAAGTCATGCCACAGCGGTCAAGCACGCCATCTTCCATAAGCTTGGTGTAAGCTGGCCGAGCCTCGACTTTTTCGCCTTCGTGGTTTTGCTTCCAGATGTCCGAGGCACTACGCCGGCCCGGCAACACATGCAGCCGCATGGTCCGGAAATCTCGATAGCCACGGCCGAGCCCGGCTTCGACAATCAGATCGAACCCGACTTGGTCCAAAGCTCGCCGTCCGGCGCCGTTGTCTAGTCCACAAAGTGCCACCGCCGGTTCATTCGGCTGACGCTTGAAATCTGCCGCGAACAAGCGTTCCTGCAGAGAGGTCGTGAAGCCCCGTTCCTCCGCCCATGCCGCCATCGCCCGCGTCTTCTTCTGACCGACCATGGTGGCGTCCGTAAGAATGGAGGTGCTTGTCGTCGACTCGGTAATCACGTCGACATCCTGAAGGATAAGTTTTACCGCTGAAGGGTCCTGGTAGGGCAGGAGGCCAAGACCCCACAGATAGGCTTGGCCCAGATGGCCAAGGCCGATCAGCCACAGACGCGACGGCAGGTAGGTCAATGCAGGTTCGCTTTCGTCCGATTGCAGCCAGTCTACGTCCGAGCCCGGGCGCCATAGCGAAAGCCCGACCGGCCGTCGTCCGACCGCGGACGAGCCGCCACTGACGTAGAGGAACGCTTCATTCACGGCGAGACCTGCTGCAAGCATTCCGGCTAACGGCATAGCGCTGCCGCCGGTCGGACGAAGCTCGGAGTGGATCGGTAATATAGCCATCCCCGCCCTTGGACAGTTGGCCGACGGACACCGGCGGAGCACCATAAGAGACGAACTGCCCGCTTCCCGGATGCATGGCACCATTGAAGTTCTGTTCCGGTTGCGCTCCGCCAATCGCACGGGAAGAAAAACGAGTGGTCGGGAGGGGTTTTCCGGTGGAATCAAGCTCGTTTAACTTTACCGCCAGAACGTCTTCGACAGCATCCGTGGAGCTACAAGCGGCAAGCAACAGCAAGCCGAGCATACAAACAGGCACCACAGATTTCATGAAAGAGACTCACGCGCTTCTAATGAAACGACAATAAGCACGGGACGATGGGCCTGCATCCGACAATACAAAAAATATTACTAATTTCCACAATTTTTAGTCGATATTTAGTCGATGATCCCAAAGAAACGGGCTTCTTTTACCGCAGAAAGACCGCGCCGCAATGGTAGCATTCGGAGCCAAGTGCCTCGGCCGGCGAGATCCCGCACTAGCCGGGCCTGCGCGCCGTGCCGAAGCTACGTTCTCTGGCGGCGTGCAATCCTTCAGCTACGCCGCTACCTAGTCGCCGGATCGGGCAGCGCAAACCGCCCAATTTCGCCGCAGCTGCCGATCACGGCAGGTGGGTGTGATGCTTGGTCCCGCCTGCGTCAGGCTTTCGCAGCCATTGGCGTTTGAGCCTCTCGATGAATGCAAGGCATTCCATGTACAACCAGGCGCGGCTTCGTTGATTTTTCTGAGAGGCTCTTTTTGAGAAGTGCGGCTTTCATGCTTAATTGTTTGCCGTCGATCCGAATGAGACCGTTACGGTGCGCCAGCAGCAGATGGACAATGCGGGCTCATTATTGCGACTGTTAATGATTTCGATCCCAGTCGGAAAAAAAGAAACCAGACCACCTCTTTAAAATATTATAAAATTCAACGCTCGACACCTGTATTTCTGAAATGTTTTCGGCCGGATCAGCGTTGATGAAGGCAATTATTCTTACCTTTTCTCCTTCATCGAGTTGAAAAACATGACTACCGTCATCGAATGCCGCGTCTCCATCTGGCGCCCAGATAATTTTATTATCTAAAATCTCAACTAATAGTTTTCCATCCTTAATGTCAACTGGAATATTGAATCCGCTTCCTATGCCATAATTTTCATATTGATAGACTGCCACAATGTCGGCAGCACTCAGTGATTTTGATAAAACATGTCTCCCCTCGTCTTTTATTCTATTTTTTACCTCAAAGTATGAATTTCCAAGTATTGACGCATCTTCTTTCCGCACTCCATATCGATACGAGTTGAGATATATATTAAAAAATCCGATGGCCATCTGATTTTCAGACTTTAAGAATTTACTTACACCACTTTCTATCGCAAACTTTTCTTTTTTCCCAAAAATCATCTTCACCTCCTTGTACCGAGTTCGTTTTTGATTTCTTGCGGTATGTTTTGGCTTCTAATTGGATCCGTTCCAGCAGTAGAGCCATTCCAATGAGTGTCTCCGTTACTTGGTCTGCTGAATCTGTGGATATTTCCATCTACGTCTTTAGCCCATCGAACCCCAGTTTTGTCCGCCACTGAATTTTTGTATAGCTCCTGAACATTGTTTGGCTCCGGACTCTTAGAATTGGGGTGATGTTTGGGGTTTGAAGTTAGGTTAGCCCGCTCATCCTCTTTGGGTTTGTTACTTTTTTCGTCTTTGTTATTTTTTCCGTCATCGTTTTCCGGATCCCCACCCGCGGCCCCATAGTCGCCCTCACCCAGCCGGTGCTCGACCAAGGTGGAGGCGATCAGTGATACCTCTTCGTCATGCGATAGAGATTTGAGATAGACACCGTTCGCTACCGCCGCGCCAGCCGGCCGTCGCCGTTCGGATGCAAAAGCCTTTGCGCCGCTCACGTGCAGGTCCACCAATTACGATCGTCGGTGTGTCGTCCGGCATGGTGCCAGGTGTGCCGCCCAGTGCCACAACAGCATCGACCAAGGTCCGCCCGAGGGGCATTGCCAGCGACAATGGCGTTTCCAGTGGACCGCTAACAGAAACCCCGCCCAGGAAAACCCGATGACCAAGGGCGATAGTCGTAAGCAACGCGGCCTGCTGTACCGGGTCGGCTGCTTCGGCAGGATCGATCTCGACGGCCAGCCGATAGCCTTGAAACAGGGCTTTTGCCTCCTCGACGCTGGCGGCCGCGCCACTGTCGATCGCATGTTTAATCAGCCGGTGAAGGGAGTCTGCCGAAATCGGTGTGGTCATGATGTGTTCCTTGTTAAATCAATCCGATATGGAAAAAACTGGGGCGCTCCGATGCTGGCACCGCCTGCCATTGCTTGCTTCCGAGATAGCGATAGATGCCGATACCGGATCGCGGCTGAGCGCCAATCGCAAAATCGGGGAGGATCAGGGCGATATGCCCGGCACGCGAGATCATGGGATGATCGCGATCAGAATTGCTCTGCCCGGAACCCAGCGGATGGACATGAACATCGGCCACGACCGTCAGGCCACGCGCCTTGCAAATCGCCCAGAGGTCACTGAAATACCGCCCATTGAAACGGACGATGCCGCTGTCGAGCGAATGCGGGTCCAGATCGTCGTAGAGGACGAAATCGACGATGCGCGCTGCGCCGCCCTCGCGATACCCGTGCGCTTTCGGCCATCGGCCACATAGAGGGAATATTTGAATTTAGCCATTGCGACTAGTCCGCATCGATGACACGCAAGACCTCATTCATCGTGGTCACGCCCCTGGTCACGAGAGCTCGCCCGTGCTCGCGCAACGAGGTCATGCCGTGCGCGATCGCCACCGCTTCGAGATCCTCCTCAGTGTTGCTTGATCGCATTGCCTCACGGAAGCGCTCGGAAACCTCCAAAATCTCGTAGGTTGCCGTGCGACCCTTAAATCCGGTTCCCTCACAAACCGTGCAGCCGACCTTGGTCGGGAGATGCCGGCAAGCTTCACAACATTGCCGTAGCAGGCGCTGCCCGATCACGCCTCTGATTGTGGCCGCCAGCAGAAAAGGCTCAACTCCCATATCCCGGAGCCGGTTGAATGCACCGATTGCGCTATTGGTATGCAGCGTCGAAAGAACAAGGCGTCCTGTAAGGGCCGCCTGGATCGCAATCTCCGCCGTTTCCCGATCGCGAATCTCACCGACAAGGACAATATCGGGATCCTGACGCAGAACGGACCGGAGCGCCGTTGCAAATGACAGCCCGATCGCCGGGTCGATCTGCAATTGGGTGATGCCGGCAATACGGTATTCGACCGGGTCTTCCACCGTGAAGATCTTGACGGTGGGCCGGTTGAGGCCGGCAAGTATCGAATAAAGTGTTGTCGTCTTTCCGGATCCGGTCGGGCCGGTTACGAGAATAAGACCATTGGGCCGCCGCGTGAGATTATCGATCCTGCTGGCGGACGCCGCATCATAACCTCCTGCTGGATATCGAGCATGACACGTCCGGAACTGTT
The DNA here is from genome assembly GCF_057784555.1 of Rhizobium sp. CNPSo 3670. Lineage (NCBI taxonomy): Bacteria > Pseudomonadati > Pseudomonadota > Alphaproteobacteria > Hyphomicrobiales > Rhizobiaceae > Rhizobium > Rhizobium sp. CNPSo 3670. The sequence goes on along the minus strand of NZ_JBXSOL010000053.1, from coordinate 16,389 downwards.
CACCCGCGGTATGACCGACAGAATGATGCCAGTGTCCTTCAACTCGATGGAATTGATGACAGGAGAATCCCCGTTCACGCTGGCGGCCTGCTGTGTCACGATCGGAACCTGGTCGCCGACTTGCAATGTCGCCTTTTGATTATTCAACGCCATCAGGGTCGGCGCGGAGACAACATTCACATCCGTGATGCTGGAAAGCGCATTTAGCGTAACGCGGATATCATTGGTCGCATAGCTCCAGCCGAAACCGGGAAAAGCCATTCCGGTCCCACCGCTGGCGAGATCCGAAAATGAGACGCCGAAATTGCCGTTCTCGAAAAACCAGCGAAGGCCGAATTTCAGTTCATTATTCAACGTAACTTCTGCGATCACAGCTTCGAGCAGAACCTGCGTCGGGACAACATCCAACTGGCGCAGAAGTTGCTGGATATGCTCATATTCACGCGCTGTCGTCGAAATCAGCAGCGCGTTGTTTTCAACATCTGCGACGATCGATGTTTTGACCTTGGCAGGCTCCGCACTATAGCCCGCGAGCTCGGCCGACGGCTCCGTTTGAGGAGCCTCGGCCGTTTGCGACTGATCGTCGTTGGTCGAAAGGTTCGCTTGTTCAAGATTGGGGGCCACTGCGTTGTTGGGCGACTGCAGGGTCGGCACCGTCGCTCCCGGTTCGGTCACCTCCTTGCGGAGCACCCGGCCCATCTGGTCATAGGCCATCGCCGTCACCGCGCCGCGCGCATCCGTCTGGCGGATCAGCCGGCTGGCATCGTCATAGTCATAGGACCAGTTGCCGAGATCCGGATCGCTTGCCGTCAGTCGATTGCCGAGCAGGTCGTAGCTGTAGCTCCATTGCGCCCCCTTGGGATCACGCACACCCAGCAGACGCTGTCAGCACCGGCGCAATACTCCCCAATAGTGCCGTTTGAATCTTCCCCAGGTGCTGCGGCCGCCGGTCTTCCGGGGCGCGCCCCGGAAGACCGGCGCGTCTTCGCCGATACTCCTTCCGATGGTCGGAAGGGGAATGTTGGTGATCAAGCTGAGGGAGACGATCATGATCCTGGATCTGCATCAGCAGGGGCTGACGGTGTCGGCTAAAACCTTCGGTCGCCTGAATGCGCGCGCGCGCCCGATCTTCATTGCGCAACATATGTTTATCCATTTATCCAATCGCCTGACTGTAAAAAGTGTGGAAGTTCCAGGTTGCGAACAACGCAGCTGCCAGGAACGGGCCGAAAGGAACCCGAAGGGACGCGATGCCCGCTGAGCGCCGGGCGACGACGCAGAAATAGAGCAAGGCGAGAGCTGAAGCCGTGAACAGGAAAGCAGGGAAGATCAAGGGATCCAACCAGATCGCGGCTGCACCTGCGAATTTCACATCACCCAGTCCAAGGCCGACGACGCCTCTCAGGCGCCAATGAGCATATCTGATCCCCCAGAATAACAGCAGGACAAGGACACCGAACAGCAATGCCGCCAATGCTGTCGGGTATCCAAATTGCAGCTTGAAGACGATCCCCGTCACGGCAACGATCGCATTTAACCCATCGGGGATCACCAGCCGTTGGAAATCGATGTAGCCGATCGCAAGCGTGCATATGGCGAGGATACGAAGCGAGGCCCGACTATCAGCCGGTGGCCAACGGCTCCGGCATTACATGGAACCGCTTCCGGCTCAAATCGGTCGTTTATAGCGTGGCTGCCGAGGCCGGTATCAGCGGCGGCTATGTCCTGGCCTACGACCAGGCGCCATTCTCCAATGCATCCCGCTTGGTGCGTGTCGATCGGTATGGCCGCGATGCGGTGGTTGATGCCAATGACAACATCACCGGCGGGACGCACAAGGTCCTGCGGACGATGGTCTATGACAACATCAACTACAGCTATACGAAGCTGAGCAACCAGTTCCCCGCACCAACGTCTGGAGATGGTGCAAAGCAGCTTTCCTATTTCCTCTCCCGGCAAGTCGGCGACCTCAACTTCGATGGCAGGGATGAGTTTTACGGCTCATTTCTTACCTATCATTACGATTCGGGTTTGCGCACATATGTGGCCGAGCCTCTCAAATTTACGGTGACGAAATTTACCGGTACCGGCGCCGTCGCCGGCACGTCGACTGTCGCTGTACCAACAAATTCTTGCTACGAAGGAACACTGCTTCCGAACTATTTCGGCGGTCGTTATGTGTCAGGCAAGCTGACAAAGGACCTCGCATTCACCTATAACATCCGAAATCGATGCAGCATTATCGACAGGACCCGTGTTAGCGGCATCATAGCAACCGACTCCTCGCTGAATGTGTCGGCTTCGCTGTGCCCGAACGCCAATACTGCTGTCTGTAACGCTATCCCGACGGATTACAACGGCGCCAATGCTGTCGAGAACGCATCGGTCGACCCCGACGGCGATGGATACGACCAGCTCTTCAATGTCGGCAACGACATCCGGGGAGTTGCGGATTTTCTCGGCGGGGGCCGCCAGGGTTACGTCAGAGGTCAGAATCTCAGCGCTTATAAATATGCAGGCGGTTCGTGGCCGTCGCAGGCAATGAACATCGACTGCAGCTCCGCCTCGTATTACTGCGCCCTTGCGGATATGAATGGCGATGGGACGACGGATGTTGTCAAGGCGACGCCGTCCGGATCGGGGACCTACGTGGCAACGGTCTGGCTTGGGACCGGCAGCAGCTTCATCCAGGTCGCAAGCGGGCTGGCCCTCGAGGGCACGCCGATCCTACGCGACGTGGACAATGACGGCAAGGTCGATGTCGTCGCTGCCAAGTCTCGCACGGATACCGATCCCTTCAAGGACCTGAGGGCTTATGCCCTCTGGTTCGGAAGTGCCGGCAACAGGTTGGTTGTTTCGCCATTCCTGCAACGCGGTTCCGGTCTGTCGGGCGATTTCAACGGCGATGGTCTTCCCGACTTCGTCGCTTCGCAAACGGACACGGTGATCTCCAATGCCGGCTCCGGCAATCCCAATCTGTTGCGGAAGGTCACCTTGGAGACCGGCGGGACGATCGCGGCTGACTACGCCCCATCGACGAGCTTCTCCAACGTGTTCATGCCAATGGTCATGCATCCGGTGACGAAGCTGACGGTCAATGACGGACGCGGAAACGTGGCCGTCACGGGCTATTCTTATTCGGGAGGACGATACAATCCCCCGGCTCGCAAATTCCTTGGTTATGCCACTGTCACCGAGACAAAGCCGATCCTAGCCGGAGATACCGCCGCTCCGATTGTTGTGACGACGTACCGGCAGGATCTGGCAAGTTATGGATTGCCAGACACCACGACGATCCGGAATAGCGCGAATACGGCATCCAAGACAATCAACGAGATCTACGACGCCAGCATCGCCTCCAAGCCGTATAAGGCCCGCAACATCGCGACGGTGACCAAGCTGACGGAAGGCTCGATAGCCTACCTCCGGACGGAGCGCAGTTTCGATGCTTACGGCAATGTAACCGAGATCAAGGATCGCGGCCGCACGGTGGATGCTGCCGGCACCGAGAATGTCAATACCACCGGCGACGAGAAGACGACGACCTTCACCTATGCGCCGAACACCTCCGCCTATATCGTCTCGCTGCCGACCTCGAAGACGGTCCGCTTCGGCGTCGATGCGGCGTCACCGGTCGGCAGCAAGGAGGACTACCTCTATGACGACGCGACAGCGGTCGCGACGCCGCCGGTCAAGGGCAACCTGACGCAGAAGCTTGCCTCTATGAGCGTCGGCAGCACGCCGCGGATATCACCGGCCAGCTATGGCTACGACAGCTACGGCAACCGGATCTCCGAGACCGATGCGCTCGGCAACCGCACCGAATGGGACTACGACGCCACCTATCATCTCTATCCGGTGGCGGAGCGGGCGCCGCGCTACTTCGCCAACGGCAGCTTGACCGGCGACAGTCGCTTCGTCAGCGCGACCAGCTACGATCTGGTCTGCGGCCAACCGGCGACGAAGACCGACTGGAACGGCATCGTCGAGACCTACACATATGACGCCTATTGCCGGCCCTATGGTTATGTGAATGCCGGATCGGGCAATTACCTCAACACCCGCTACGAGAACGAGGGCAGCCCGACGACACAGGCGGTGGTGACCACTTCGCCGCGGACCAACGGGACAGGTGAGGTCTTCAGCCGCACCTATTATGACGGGCTCGGCCGGCCCTGGCGGGTGGAGACACCCGGAGCCTCGGCCACCGGCCCGACACGGATCACCGACACGGTCTATGACGCCCGTGGAAACGTGCTGAAGACGTCGCTTGTCCGATTCAAGGCCGCCGAGAACGAGCCCGAGACGGTACAATGGACGATCAACAGCTATGACTGGCAGGATCGGGTCATCAAGACGGTCAATCCCGACAGTAGCCAGAAGCTCTACCAATATGCAGCGCAGTCGGCTCTCGTTGCCGGCGTCACCAGGCTGCCGGTTTCGCTGACGGTGATGACCGACGAGGAGAACCATCCGCACCGCAGTTATGCTGACGCCGACGGCAACATCATTGCCCTGCAGTCGCAGCTCGGCACGGCATGGGTGACGGAGAACCGCAGCTACGACCCGCTCGGCCGTCTGCTGAGTGTGCGCGATCCCAAGGGGGCGCAATGGACCTACACCTACGACCTGCTCGGCAACCGGCTGACGGCCAGCGATCCTGATCTCGGCAACTGGTCGTATGACTATGACGAAGCCGGCCGGCTGATCCGCCAGACGGATGCCCGCGGCGCGGTGACGGCGATGGCCTACGACCAGATGGGCCGGGTCACTCGCAAGGAGGTGACGGAGCCGGGTGCGACGGTGCCGACACTGCTGGCTGAGAACAGCTATGACGAGCCGGCTGCCAGCGGTTCGTCGCACAATGCCGGCATGCTGACCAGGGCGGAGAATGCCAATGCGACGGTGACCTATAGCCGCTTTTATAACGGCGCCGGCGACAAGAGCATTACCAGCACGACTCTCGACGGGGTGGCGAGCACGACAACGGTCGAGCACGGACCGAGCGGCAAGACGACGTCGATGAGCTATTCGCCGACGACCGTCGCTGTCGGTGAGACGACCACGCCCTGGCTCTATAACGAGGCCGATCTGCTATCGGGCATTCCCGGACTGATCGATTCCACAAGCTACGAGGCCGACGGCCAGACGAAGACGATCACCTATAGCAACGGCGTGACGGCGAGCTTCAACTATTCGCCGACCCGGCGCTGGCTGGACCGGGTGACGACGGCGAAGGGCACGACGGTACTGATGGACAATCAATACGGCCGCGACAAACTCGGCCGCATCAAGACCATCACCGGGCTGACAGCCAACGACAACTGGACCTACGGCTATGACGATCTCTCTCGCCTGACCGGCGCCGACAATGGCGGCGACAACAGCCTCGACGAGACCTACAGCTACGACACCAATCACAATCTTCTCTCGCGCACCCGGATCGGGGCCTATACCTATCCGGCGGCAACGGCGGTGCGGCCGCATGCGGCAACGCAGATCGGCGCCAAGACGATCGGCTATGACGCCAACGGCAACATGGTCTCAGACGGGACCCGCACGCTGAGCTGGGACGGCGCCAACCGGCTGTCGACGGTGACCCAGAACGGCGCCACGGTGACGCTGTCTTACGGTCCGGACGGAGCCCGGGTGAAGAAGAGCTGGGCCTTCGGCACCATTCTCTATCCCGACGCCAATGTCGAGATCGATCGCTCGACGCCGGGCACCGATATCTACACGCTCTATCCGCATCCCGACGCCAAGATCGTCGTCACCGATGGCAGCACGATACAGGACAAGTTCTTCCTGCATCGCGATCATCTGGCCTCGGTGCGGCAGGTGACCGACGAAAGCGGCACGCTCGTCGAGCAGACCGGCTATGCCGCCTATGGCGAGGCCACCAACAGCAGCTTCCAGACGAAGAAGAGCTATATCGGCGAACGCTTCGATCCTGAAACCGGACTGATGTATCTCAATGCCAGATATTACGATCCGGCATTCGGGCGGTTCATCTCACCGGATGATTGGGATCCGACCAAGGAAGGGGTGGGTACCAATCGATACAGCTATTCCGAAAACGATCCGGTCAATAAGAGCGACCCGAACGGGCACATCGGAGGCACGGTCGGGAACGCTGGGATGAAAACGCTTGCCGAAACATTTGGAAATGCTTTACGTGCACTGGAGAGTTTTTTTGGTGGAGCGACAGGTCAATCTGCAGCTCGGTCAGCCGCAGGCGCTAGGACCTTTACAGCGGCGGGACCATCGGGCTCACCAGCAATGGCTGTCGCAGCAACTACCACGGCGGCGCTTCTCGCAACTACAACTTCGACCGCCACTAAGGAACAAGAAGAAGCTAACAAGCGCCTTGTCTATCGAGGGCTTCGACAAGATGAAGTCCCTTATCTCCCAACAGGTTTGATGGCGAAAGATCCCCTTGCCCAACTCGACCCGAGCTATCATATTGCTGATGACGGCCAGGAGCGCAGTCAGTATATCTCGACCTCTAAATCCCTCGCCGTAGCGCAAGAATATGCGACCAGCGGAAGAGCGCCATCAGATACTGTTGTTGCTATTGACCTCAACCGGGTTCCGAGCAAACACTTTGATTATTCCCAAGGTGGTACTGGGAATCTAAAAGCTGACAGCCTTGCTATCGCAGATCAGGAAGTCCTAATCGAGAGATATGTGCCCGCAGCGGCGATTGTCGGGATTATGAGAGGTGCCAATGGCTGGACAATGCGAGGCAAACGATGAAATTTGCTGATGAAATTCGACGGGAATTCAGTCGCGATGGCTTCTTCTATAACATCCGGAAGATGACTTTCATAAAGATCGAAGCCGTGAGAGCCATTGAGAAGATACGCCATCTTGATGCTGGTGCGTACAGTGATCGCGAAAAATTGGAAGTGGCTCTGTTGATTTGGGACCTTCCAATCTTGATGTTGTGGTGGAGGGATGGATGTGTAGATATGGGAGCAGACAAAAGCGAATACGAGGCGTATGCCCGCGAGTTGCAGCGCATTGTCGAAGAAAAACTCAAAGTTCTTTTGGATAAGCCGTCGAACAATGGCGGTCTATCCAGAGAGAGCTCATCGAATCAGAAATGAGTTGATGCCGCAGCAAGGGTTATCCGTTAGCTGACGAGCATGTCGTGACATTCGCCACAACGCGGCGACACTCGACTTCCACCGGCAGGAATGGAGCGGCCTTTCCCGATTTGGCAGCCCTCGGTGTAAAGGATCAATCCTGTCGTGTGGTTTGATCTTCTATAGCCGCAATGTATCTCGCGATCGATCGCTTGATGACACGCGATCCGTCGCGTTTGATCGTCCTAGCTGAAAATCCCCGGTAGATTGCCTCGAAGCGGTATGGACGCACCGATTCTCCTATGCCCTTCACTGTTCGGGCGTTTAACGGGATGAGGTTCGGGAAACTGCGCATGAAGCTTACATATCTGCGATCGAGCGTTACCTGCATAGTGTCGCCGGTGAACAGCGCCTCGCGACCGTCTTCCAGCCGCCTCGCTCGTTGAGCTCGCTGAGGCTGACGCCTCCCAGCCGTCGTTTGGTCTCGCCCGTCGCGAGGCCCTCTGGGTCCATCAATATTACAACCGATTCCTCGCTGAATGTGTCGGCTTCGCTCTGCCCTGGCGCCAATACTGATGTCTGTAATGCCATTCCCACGAACTACGACAGCGCCAATACGGTCAAGAACGTTGCGGTGGATCCGGATGGCGATGGGTTCGACCAGCTCTTCAATGTCGGCGATTCCATCCGCGGAGTTGCGGATTTTCTCGGCGGCGGCCGTCAGGGGGTGGTCAGGGGCCAAGGCCTTGAGTCCCTGAAATATGCAGGCGGTTCGTGGCCGTCGCAGGCGATGAACATCGACTGCAGCTCCGCCTCGTATTACTGCGCCCTTGCGGATATGAATGGCGATGGGACGACGGATGTTGTGAAAGCGACGCCGTCCGGATCGGGGACCTACGTGGCAACGGTCTGGCTTGGGACCGGCACCAGCTTCATCCAGGTCGCAAGCGGCCTGGCCCTCGAGGGCACGCCGATCCTGCGCGACATGGACAATGACGGCAAGGTCGATGTCGTTGCTGCGAAGTCTCGCACGGATACCGATCCTTTCAAGGACCTGAGGGCTTACGGCCTCTGGTTCGGAAGCGCCGGCAACAGGCTGGTCGTCTCGCCGTTCCTGCAACGCGGTTCCGGCCTGTCGGGCGATTTCAACGGCGATGGTCTTCCCGACTTCGTCGCTTCGCAACCGGACACGGTGATCTCCAACGCCGGTGCCGGCAATCCCAATCTGCTGCGGAAGATCACCTTGGAGACCGGTGGGACAATCGCTGCCGATTATGCCCCGTCGACGAGCTTCTCCAACGTGTTCATGCCAATGGTCATGCATCCGGTGACGAAGCTGACCGTCAACGATGGGCGCGGAAACGTGGCCGTCACGGGCTACTCTTATTCGGGAGGCCGATACAATCCGCCGGCTCGCAAATTCCTTGGTTATGCTACCGTCACCGAGACCAGGCCCGTTGCTGCGGGAGAAACTTCCGCTCCCATCGTTACGACGACCTACCGTCAGGAACTGGCAAGCTACGGGTTGCCAGACAACACGGTGATCCGCAACAGCGCCAATACGGCCTCCAAACGGATCGCTCAAGAATATACGATGACAAGTTCGAAGCCCTATATGGCGCGCAACAAGGCGACGGTGACGCAGCTGACGGAAGGCGGCACGACGGCCTACCTGCGGACGGAGCGGAGCTTCGACGCCTTTGGCAATGTGACCGAGATCAAGGACCGCGGCCGCACGGTGGACGCCGCCGGCACCGAGAATGTCAACACCTTGGGCGACGAGAAGACGACGACGTTCACCTTCGCACCGAACACCTCCGCTTACATCGTCTCGCTGCCGATCTCGAAGACGGTCCGCTTGGCGTCGATGCCGCGTCACCCGTCGGCAGCAAGGAGGAATACCTCTATGATGCGATCGGGCAACTTGTGTGCAGGGCTGTCGCGAGCAAATAACAGCTTTCGCGAGGGCGATTGGATCACGAGAACGGTGAAAAGGACGATGGCGGCGACAATTGCAACACCAGCGTATCGATCGTCACTAGAAAAAAATCACGACATGCGCCGGGAGCATCAGCAATTCCTCTAAAGTGATCCGCGTTCTCAGTCCTCCTTGCCCTGCTGGCCAAGGATCGCGCACATCCAGGACCTTGCCATCATCCGAGTATCCGTACACGACATAATAGTGGATCGCTGTACCGACTATGAAAATTCGATCATTATCTATCTCGGCCTGGACCAGCTTGGCGGTGAGACTTTGCACAAAGCGGCCGCCGGTAGCTGTGTTATCGAACGCATTCCATTGCGTACGTACCAACTGCACAATCTGGCTTCGCATATTCGCTCCGCCGTCTTCGTGCTGCCCGGCAGAGGCGTCCAGCGCCTCAGCCAGCTCCCATCGCTCTTGAACTGCAGGATCGAGTTCGGCTAGCGACCAGGTAATTCTCCTCGCAATGTGGTATTGCGACATCGCAGGGAGACCGCGGTAGTTCCTCACCATCACCTCTGCGGCTGCGAAGCACCATGATGGCGTCTCCTGAGCGACCAGAGCTGGAGGTTTTGTGACTGTCGGCATTGTCGGCTCCTTCAAGAACGTCGGAAGCGGGACTATTAGTTGTAGCTGATCAATGGGAGCCTATATTCAGTCTCTATCCGCGCTCGTGTTACAGCCACATCTTCGAGGGTGGCCGCAGAAGCCGCTCCACCCGTCAGGAAGTCCCAGGTTTCCTTCATGCGTTGCCTTGCCTCGTCGCGCTCTTCCTTCGTCAATGTCGAGATTTCGTCCAGCTGAAGTGCGAAAATCCCAACGAAGTCAGACCAGGAGATCTTTGCCACGTCAACGTTCGAAAGCACATAGGAAAAGGCCGTTGCCTGCTCGATCTTCGTCTTCAACGAAGCCGCCGTCACCGATCTCGACCAAGCCATTAAATCGACCCGATAGATCGCAAAATCCGTGGCGTAGACGAAATATTTGCTTGTTGTCATGGATTGCCCCTCAGTCGCCCCCAGAAATACCTCAAGAGCCTTTGAGAGTAACGAAAACACGCCATCGATAATATTGTTCGTGCCGCCTTCTATGAAGCCACCGACTGCTGTTTTGATCACGTCCGGTATGTCCTTCATATTATGCGAGCTGAAAGCCCTGGACATTCCGTCGGTGCGAAGGACCTTCGATATTGGCACCGTCTTGTTCGTGCCGTGCCCAGCATCCAATATCAGTAGATTGATTTGCTTCGTAAACAGTTCGCGTTTGGTTTCGCCCAAAACCTCCAGGGTTTCCAAGGCTTCTCGCTCGGCTTGAGCCAGGTCACTCGATCCGTCGAACTCAGAAATAAGCTTGCCAAACACGGCCATGGTTCTCTCCTGTTGGGAACGCTGCCCATCTCTCCGGGCAGGAACAGCTATAGCAACAGGACAACCTGTAGTCACGTATACTTAGAGATACAATTAATAAGTTTGTGACTCGCTTTTAAGCCACGTGGCAGATTGGCACAATTCCCAATTGTGCCTTTGAAGTGATCGGAGCCATAGCTTGTTGCCATGGTGTTCACGTTCTGGGCGACGAAGGTCGCATAATGGATCGACTGGAAGTGGCTGTGCCGACGAACGGAAAAATCACCGATTGCCAGACACTGCTGTTTCCGGCCAGGGATCTCCGGTTCGATTTCTTTCAAGAGCAGCTCTTTTCGCGAGATTTACCTCAGGAAAAGCTGAGTCTCTATCGCGGTCTTGTCGAGCACTGACCATACCCTGACAATCTTATCGTTCTTATATTCATAAAAGACATTTTCGGAGAACGACACGCGCTTGCCATTTACAGGAAGGCCGAGGAACTCGCCGCTCGGGCTGATATCAAATTTGAGGCGACTCGCCACTGTGTTATGGTCGGACACTAGAATGCTTACCTCGAAATGCAGGTCTGGGATCTCGCGAAACTCTCTCTCCCGCGCTTGTCGATAGGCATCAAGTCCGACCACCTCGCCGTTGTAGGCAACCTCAGTGTCGACGTAGTATGCTAAATTGCCCCAGTCTTGGTTGTTGAGGCAATCGATATATCGACGGTACAAATCCGAAAGGGCAGTAGCCAATTCGTTCCTCCTTGGCTTCAAGTCATCTGCTCGTGGAGCCTGATGATAGCCCTCGCAAATCGACGGGTTGCACTTGCGGCACGTTGCGGCCGGCGTCGAGGACGCGATGTTCGTGAAAACCAATGAACATCTTTTGCATGGTCTGACGTCGCTCCTGGCTTCAAAGGATCGTTTACCTCGTCGATGGTTATGGTCAGCACTGTTATTCGAGTCTTGTGGGCCTGGTTGGCTTCAAACTCCTCCAATGCGACCTCACAGGCCTCAAAGCCGAAATGAGAGTCGATAGCAACTTATCAGGACGTCTACGAACTCCGGATTTTCGAACGCGTCGGCCGACCTCGCAAACGTGGCGCCGTCGAGTGCTGTTGCCGCTGATGTCGTAGCCAATGCAGGATACCAGCCTTCGATTCGTTCCAACCACAGGGCTGCCGCCACGCAAGAGGCGTTTCCGCCCCCGTCTCAACAGTTCTCCTGCCTGTTCCATTCGTCCTCCTCAAAGCCTGCCTTCTTCAATCTTGGCGATGAACCCTCGCAGGTCGGCGAGCATCAGTTCCGGTTGCTCGAGCGCCGCGAAGTGGCCGCCCTTCGGCATCTCGCTCCAATGAACGATGTTGTAGCTTTTTTCAGCAAACGATCGGGGCGGAGGCAGGAATACCGGATCGGGAAACGCCGCCACGCCCGTTGGAACGTTGATGCGCGTACCTTCCGGAAATGTCTGGGATCCCTCCAGACGCTTGCCGTGATAGATCCAGGTCGAAGTGACAACCGATGACGGTGCCAGGTATAGCATAATGTTGGTCAGCAGTTCGTCTTCGGAGAACTTGCTCCAGAGATCTGGACTACCGTCTGCCATTGTACTCAGGTCGGCCCACTTGCCAAATTTTTCCAATATCCATCCAGCCGCTCCGACCGGGCTGTCGGCAAGCGCCACCCCCAGCGTCTGCGGGCGAGTCTCTTGTTCGTGATTATAGCCCGTCTCCCAGTCGAGGATCGCGGCTCGCCTTTTGACCAGGTCCTCCTCTTGCGGGGTAGTCGGGACAACATCCTTGGCCAGGACACTGACCATGTTAAGGTGGAACCCAAGCAACGCGTCTGGCTGGCTATAAGCCATCCAACTTGCGATCCCTGCGCCCCAATCCCCTCCCTGTACGACGTATTGGCGACCCGGAAACAGCCTGGTCATGAGCACATGCATCAGTTCGGCTGCCCGCCGTGGTCCGATGACGCCCGTGATCGGCTGTGAAAATGCAAATCCGGGGAGGGAAGGGACGACCACGTCGTGCCCGTCCAAGACGAGCGGATCGATGAGGCGTTCAAACTCAAGATAGGATCCCGGCCAACCATGCAGAAGGAGGACAGGTGACTTGGCGCCCTCACCTTTGGCGTGCAGGAAGTGAATTCCTTCGCCCTCCACATCTGTCTTGAAATTAGGAAGCCGGTTGAGACGCTGCTCAACCTCGCGCCAATCATACTGATCAAGCCAGTAGGCGACGAGGCGCTTGAGGTCGCTCACTCCGACCCCTGCCGACCAGCCGCCGACATCGGTGAGCTGAGACCAGTCATACGCCTCGACCTTGTAGCGGATCGCAGCGAGGCGCTCATCGGATATGTGGATCTTAAATGGCGAGATCATCCTGTTCTGCCCTCCAATTTATTCGACCGCGGGTTAACTCCACGAACGGAAGGTTACATCATTCGACCAGGCGCAAAGATGGGCTTTTCTTTTGGCCTGTGTATCCCACCTTTCCGCGAAGATCTTTTGCGCAGGACGCATAAATGGATGGAGTGGAAGTGACAGGTGATCTTGAGGTGTTCACGTTAGTCGCCGAAGCGGGAAGCTTCTCCGCGGCCGGTCGCCGGCTCGGTCTTGCGCCATCTTCGGTCGCCAGGATCGTCGATCGCATCGAAGCAAGGCTTGGGGTCCGACTGCTGCTGCGCAGTACTCGATTGCTGACAATTACGCCGGAGGGCACCGCCTACCTATCGGCGGCGCGCAGAATTCTCGCGGATCTCCGCGAAACCGAGCAGATGATCTCCGACCGGAGTTCCCCGAGCGGTCGTCTTCGGGTGACCACGTCCATCCAGTACGGGAGACTGTCGCTGGTCCCGCTTCTGGGCGAGTTTATCAGGCGGTATCCCGGCATCTTGCTCGACATCAACCTCACCGACACGATCGTGAACATCGCCGCAGGGCAAGCGGACGTTGGCATCCGCTTCGGTCCCGTGACCGACGAGGGGTTGACAGCGCGAAAGCTCGGCGAAACGCGCAAGGTGATCGTGGCATCCCCGGAATACCTCGCACGTCGAGGCACGCCGCAGGTTCCAGAGGACCTTCATGATCACGATTGTTTGGGGTTCAACTTCAAGCGAGTTGCCCCAACCTGGCCGTTTCGGAAAGATGGGCGTGATTATCCGTTGACTATCAGAGGCAGTGTAGAGGCAAACAACGGCGAGACGCTGGGGCAACTCGCCGCTGAGGGTGTCGGAATTACGCGCGTGGGAACACAGACCGTCGAGGACGCGATTCGGACCGGGCAACTCGTGCCGCTTCTAGAGGAGTTCAATCCCGGCGAAGTGGAGGAGATCCATGCGGTATTCGTCGGCGGAGCCCACATGCCGGTGCGTGTCAGGTGTTTCGTCGATTACCTCGTCGAAAACTCACGCCTCCTTGGCATTGGCCGTCCGGTGCGTCCGGAACCGGCGGTTCCAATGCCTGATGTTTGAGTCTACGGGTTGAGTGTAACAGCGGTTCGATTCCCTTCAACTGCACCAGGCGTGGGAGACTGGATCTCAAATTCTGCTTTCCTTAAAACCAACAGTGGCAATCCGGCATCGTATACAAAAGGTTAAAGCCCAGCTGGGGACCCGCCACGACTGCAGTTTCGCGCGAGCATCTCCAGATGTTCCGAGCAGATCGTTTTGACCAATCCAAGCAGTATCGTGGTTTGCTCGGCAAGCCAACCCAGTGCCTCTCCGCCGATTTCGAAATGCTTCGAATACCGCGCTTTAACGTATGCTTCATTCAGTGTATTGAACCACGCGCGCTCGCGATGCTGATCACGAGGAAAGGCCTCGGCCAGTCGTCTATCCTGCTCCTCGGCGAGTGAGCGGAGAAACTTAATGTTGTGAGAAGGGGGGCCGTAATTGGTCAGTGTGAGCAAGATGCACGCGTACGCTTGCTCAACCGTCTGGTGCAAATCGAACGCGGCCACATCAAAGTTGCCTCTGGTGATGTGAAAAGCTGCGCCTTCGGCAAACTGCTCCAATAACCTCATCCGATTTGCAAAATGGTCATTGGCCACCCGCAGCCGATCGGCTGGTGATAGCGGTTTGGGTTCCGCAAGCGGTTCATCATCGAGCTCGTAGAGAATGATGCCTTCCTTGCGGATGTCGGAGAAGAAGTATTGCCCTTCTTTGAGGTAGGTGTTCACCTCGCGCCTGGAATGGACGATGAAACTCACCGGCGTTTCGATCGTCTTGTCGTGAATCAGCCGGTCTGCGGCCTTGTTCCAGTACTCGGCGAACTCACAGAGCTTGCGGTTGTTGACGATGATCAGGAGATCGAAGTCCGACCGGTAACCCTTCATCGTAAAAGGCTCATCCACCCAGCCACCCTTGGCGTAGGAGCCAAATAGGATGATCTTCAAAATACGGCCGCGCTTCTTGAACTCCGCCGTGCCGTCTTTCAGCGCATCCTCGAATTCCTCATGTAGAATTTCCAGAACGCGGCCGAGCTCACGTTGCTTGCGGAGCGGCATATGGTTGAGGGATGTTTTCATGATGAAGAAAAATGGCCGCGGCAGCTGACAAATGATTTGATGAACTCTGATCAGGCGATTCTACACGGGTCGTCTCAAACCACAACCGTAAATGGACTGATGATCCGCCTTGCATAGCGGCGGCGGACGGTGCCGATCTCGCGTATCGATGGCCGTCAACATTCGGACGACATGCCCCGATGACCGGCCGCGAAATCATGGTGATAGTGGGCTTCCTTTAGCGGCGGCCGGTGGCGCGTGCGGGCTCGTGTCGAGGCAAAGGTGAAGGTCGCCGAGACCAAGACCAATAAGGTCGGCGCGCCCTTGTACCGCCCCCACACCGGCGAATTCCAGGTTACCAAGCCGGAACAAGGCAGACCAGGTCGGCGCCGTTCATCGGAGGTTAATTCTTATTAACCCAGAATCGCACCTGAAAGGATGCGCCGATGAAGATGCTTTTTTCCTCGATTGCAGCCATGGTCTTGTCTGCATCGTTCGCCCTGCCGCTAAACGCCGCGCCGATGGTTGTGTCGAAAGCGGTAGCGATGCACGCCGCGAGCTTCGATCTGGTCCATTACCATCGTTACGGTCACGGCCATGCGTACGGCCACTGGAAGAAACACCGGTACGCTTACCGCGACTGCCGATATTACGGGTCGTGCTATCGTCCGCGGTATTACGGCCACCGCGACTATCACGGCTATCGCGACTATTACGGCTATCGCGACGATTACCCCTATCGTCGTCGCTCAGGTGTGACCGTGTATCTCGATTTTTAGTCGCCAATACAAGGTAACGAGCGCGCCGTTGGCTCACCTGCGGCGGCTGGTTTGTTTTCGGCAGATAAACCGCACCTCCGGCCATCTCCTGAAAGTGCGCCATGCGGGCGCACCGATTTCATTTGGAGATCGACATGCATCACAACAAAAATCCAACACAGAGTGCCACCTGCCGTCCACGCAATCCGTAGAACAAACGGAATTGTCCGCTATGAAAAACGTGCCGATGGCCCCTGCATCGGTATCGGTCCGGCTCCTCCCAGGTCCGCTGAGTGGAAGGCAAGGTCTCCCGCAGGGATGGGGCATATCGGCGGTAGTTGGTGCTGCAGGCCAAGCCTCCCGCCTGCCTAGACTGCGCGGCCGGCAAGGCAGGCAATCTCCGCCTCCGACTTGCATGCGCCATGGCCAACGCTTTGTGACATGGCACGTACCCCTCTGCAATGGCACTGACCAGCCTTGGCTGGTTGGCTAAATCTACTCCTGGCAGGTGAACGGCATTGAAGATCGGCTGCATGCTCGCCCTCACGATGGTCAGGCGCGGCGGTTCAGGCAGCGCTCCGGCCATGTGCGATGCGAGCGACGTGATCAGCTTTGGATTTGCCGCTCTGCCTCCTTCACGACCTCGCGGTAGTGGTGCTGCCATCGCGTCCTGCCCCGGCTCTTGGTCCTGCCAGGCTCG
>NZ_JBXSOL010000052.1:0-23385 GCF_057784555.1 Rhizobium sp. CNPSo 3670 | reverse complement strand
CTGGGGAGAAGAGATTTGCGGCGACCTCTCGACTCCCCCTTCTCCCCTCGGGGAGAAGGTGCCCGTAGGGCGGATGAGGGGGCTGCGGGACCGCACCATCACTATCTTCATGAAAAAAGGGCAGCACATCACTGCGCCGCCCTCTTCCTTAGCCGTTCCTTCCGAAAGCGCGCTCTCAGAACTCCGTCCAGTCCTCCTGAACCGCAACCGCAGCGCTCGCCTGTTTGCCGCCGAAGGCCTTGGTGACCTTGCTGGCGAGTGCGCGGGCCGGTGAGGCGATGGGGCGCGAGGCCGGCGTTGCGGCTGCCGTCCTCTGGACCGGAGCGGCAGGCTCGGTTCCGAGCTTGAACTGGCGCAGCAGCTCGTCCAGGGCGCTTGCTTCCTGGGCAAGCGCATGGCTTGCAGCGGTCTGCTGCTCGACCATCGCCGCATTCTGCTGCGTGCCCTGATCCATGTTGTTGACGGCGGTGTTGATCTCCTGCAGGCCGATCGACTGTTCGCGCGTGGCGGTGACGATCGCGTTGACGTTGCGGTTGATCTCCTGCACCTCGGCGACGATGGCTTCCAGCGCCTTACCGGTCTCGCCGACCAGCGTGACGCCGGTTTGCACATGCGTGCCGGAATTGGTGATCAGGTCCTTGATTTCCTTTGCAGCCTTGGCGGAACGCTGCGCCAGCTCGCGCACTTCCTGGGCGACGACTGCAAAGCCCTTGCCTGCCTCGCCGGCGCGTGCCGCTTCGACGCCGGCGTTCAGCGCCAGGAGGTTGGTCTGGAAGGCGATGTCGTCGATGACGCCGATGATGTTGGAGATTTCGCCGGAGGATTTTTCGATCTGCTGCATGGCCGAGACCGCCTTGCGGACGACATCGCCGGATTTTTCGGCGCCGAGGCGGGTGCGCTCGACGAGATTGCCGACATCCTCGGCGCGCTTGGCGCTGTCGCGCACCGTCGTCGTCACCTGCTCGAGCGCTGCAGCGGTCTCTTCGACGGCTGCCGCCTGCTGCTCGGTGCGATGGGCAAGATCGTCGGCGGCCGAGCGGATTTCGCCGGCGCCTGCATTGATCGCCGAGGCATTGCGGCCGACTGACTGAAGTGCCGCCTGCAGCTTTTCGACGGCGTGGTTGAAGTCGTTGCGCAGGCTGTCATATTGCGGCGCGAACGGCGTCTGGATGCGGGCAGCGACATCGCCGACGGCAAGGCCGGCAAGGCCACCGGCCAGAGCGTCGACGGCATAGCGGAGCTCGCCTTCTTCGCGCGCCTTCTGCTCATCGCTTGCCTGGCGCTGGCGCTCTGCATCGTCGCGCATGCGGTCGGTTTCCCCAGCAAGACGCAGCTTCTCGATCGCCGCCTGCTTGAAGACCAGGACCGACTTGGCCATGCGGCCGATCTCGTCGCCGCGTTCGACAGCCGGAACCTCGATATCGTTCTGGCCGCCGGCGAGCCGGTCCATGGCAGCGGTCATGCCGACGACCGGGCGGACGATGGTGCGCGACATCAGCCAGGCAAGAATGGCGGCGGCTAGCGAGGCGACGATGCCACCGGCAAGCAGCGTCGTCGTCAGATCGCTGTTGGCCTCGGCCCGGATCGCCGCGAGCGCATTCGACTTTTCGCGGGCGGTCGCCTTGATCTTGGCGGACGCCTGGCGGAAACCGTCGAGCTGACCCTTGGCGGCGTTGACGCCGATCTTGACGACCTCTTCGATCGGCATGTCGGTTTCCTTTCGCGCCTTGGTCTGCGGTTCGGCAAGTTCATGGAAATAAAGGTCGGCCGCCTTCTGCATGCCGTCGATCATCTCGACCAGCTGCGGCTCGCCGGCCGCGGTCTGCTTGGCGGCGGCGATTGCCTTCAGCATGCGCTCGCGATTGGCGAAGACGTCGCCATAGGTGCTGTCGCTGCGGAAGAGAATGAAGCCGCGCAGGTTGACCGCCTGCTCGAGCATGGCCTGCAGCGCATCGTCGATCTGGTTGACGAGCAGCTCCGATTTTTCCTGCTCGGCGGAGGCGGCCGCCGATGCCGTCGCCTTGGAATAGACGAAAGACGAAACGGACACGAAGATCAGAATGAGGGCTGCGAACGTGGCCGCAAGCTTCCCATTCAAGGATATGTTTTTAACAGACATCGGTGAGTTCTCCTGGCGACCGTCGGCGCGGCGAGAGACAGTCGCGCGCAAGGCGCAACCGCAGAGACTTGGAATTGGAAACATGATCGGCGGAAGACGCCTGCGCCTTCATGGCACGAAGCGGTTCGGACCAACCGCTGCAATCGTGCCGACCCTATGCGGACAGGCTTTAAATTTGTTTAAATCGCGGGTCGCAGGAATTGCCCTGCAACCGGCAGGAATAAAATGCTTGCAAGCGGCGGCTTTGCCGGTCATTCACAGCCGATGTCCGATCAAAACAGCCAACGCCTCGACCAGCTTCTCGTCTCCCGCGGCCTCTTTGCCAGCCGCTCTCGGGCGCGCGACGCCGTGCAGCGCGGCACGGTCCGGATCGCCGGTGAGGTGGTAACCAAGGCCGGCGCGCTCTTCGGCGACGATGCCGATATCGAGATCGACGACCCGGCACAGGCTTACGTCTCGCGCGCCGCCCTGAAGCTTGCGGCCGCTCTCGACCATTTCCGGCTCGATCCGGCCGGCCATCACTGTCTCGATATCGGCGCCTCCACCGGCGGCTTCACCGAAGTGCTGCTGCTCAGGGGCGCCCGGCACGTCACCGCAATCGATGTCGGCCATGGGCAGATGCATCCGCGGCTATCCGGCGATCCGCGGGTGACGAACCGCGAAGGCCTCAACGCCCGCAGTCTCAGCGCCGACGATATCGGCGAGCCCGCCACCTTCATCGTCTCCGATGTCTCCTTCATCTCGCTGAAGCTGGCGCTGGCTCCGGCGCTCGATCTCGCCGCGGCGGGTGCTGTCGCCGTGCTGCTGGTCAAGCCCCAGTTCGAGGCCGGGCGCGAGGCGATCGGCAAGGGCGGGCTATTGAAGGATCCCTCGTCTGCTCCGGCCGTCGCATCCGAATTGGAGCGCTGGTTCACCGAGGACATGGGCTGGAAAAGCCTCGGCCTCATCTCCTCCCCGATATCAGGCGGCGACGGCAATCGGGAATACCTTCTAGCAGGATTGAAACCGTGAGCACCGAAACCGTCACGATCGAAAAACTCGGCACTCAGGGCGACGGCATCGCAAGCGACGCCGGCGGGCCTGTCTACGTGCCCTTTTCCCTGCCTGGGGAAACCGTGGCGATCGCCCGCGTCAAGAGCCATGGCACGATCATGTCGATCGCAGCGCCCTCACCCGACCGGCAGGAGCCGCCCTGCCGGCATTTCGGTCCGGACGGCATCAACGGCACCTGCGGCGGCTGCACGCTGCAGCATCTGGCCGACGGCCCCTACCGCGCCTTCAAGCGCCAGCTGGTCATCGACGCGCTGAAATCCAAGGGGCTGACGCCTGAGGTCGGCGAAATCGTCCCGGCTCACCCGGGCGAGCGACGGCGCGTGGTGTTTGCGGCGCGCAGGACCGAGAAGGACATGCTGATCGGTTTCAATCAGGCCGAAAGCCACCACATCGTCGCCATCGAGGAATGTCCGATCTCGTCGCCGGGCATCGTCGCCCGGCTGCCGGCGATCAAGGCGATCGCCGCGTCGCTCGCGACCAGCGCCGAAGCCTTCCGGATCGCCGTGCTTGAAACGCTCTCTGGACTCGATGTAGCGGTCGACGAAATCAAGAAGCTCTCCGACCCGCAGCGGCGCAAGGCGATCGAGACGGTGCTGGCCTTGCGCGGCATTGCCCGCGTGACGGTGAATGGAGAAATCCTGGTCGAGCCATCGAAGCCGCTCCTCGATTTCGGCGGCGTCTCTGTTTCGCCGCCGTCGGGCGGCTTTGCCCAGGCGACCAAGCCGGCCGAAGAGGCGATGGCGGAACTGGTACTCGCCCATTCCGGCAAGGCGAAGCGGATCGCCGATCTCTTCGCCGGCGCCGGCACGTTTTCGCTCAGGCTGGCGCGGATCGGCCGCGTCCATGCCGTCGAAGCCGAGGCCAAGGCGCTCGCCGCCCTCGACCAGGCGGCCCGCAAAACCCAAGGCCTGAAACCGGTGACGGTCGAAAGGCGTGATCTCTTCCGACGTCCGCTGATGACGCAGGAGCTGAAGCCCTATGACATGGTCGTCTTCGATCCACCGCGCGCCGGCGCGGAGTTCCAGTGCAAGGAGCTCGCCCGTTCAGCAGTGAAAAAGATCTCGGCCGTCAGCTGCAATCCGCTGACGCTGGCGCGAGATCTGGCGATCCTCGTCGAGGGCGGCTACCGCATCACCGGGGTGACGCCGATCGACCAGTTCCTCTGGACTTCACATGTCGAGGTGGTGGCGACGCTGGAGAAGTAACCGGCGTCATTCGGCAATCGGAAACGCCCGCGGCGAGCGCGGGCATCTCCGATCATAACCTTTGTCAAGCTGCGCGGCGGACAGCCAAGGCTTCCTGGGCGCCGAGTCTGAACTGCGCCAGAAGCCGCATCAGTTTCGCGGCCTCCTGGGCAAGACCATGGCTGGCGGCCGTCTGTTCCTCGACCATGGCAGCATTTTGCTGGGTGCCCTGATCCATTGTGTTGACGGCAGTGTTGATCTCGGCGAGGCCCGTCGACTGTTCACGCGTGGCGATCACAATCGCCTCGACATGGCGGCTGATTTCCTGCACCTGCGCAACAATCGACTGCAGCGCCTTGCCGGTATCGCCGACGAGTGTGACGCCTGAACGAACCTGAGCATTCGAAGTCGTGATCAGACCTTCGATTTCCTTGGCGGCCTGGGCCGAACGCTGGGCCAGTTCGCGCACTTCCTGGGCAACGACGGCAAAACCCTTGCCGGCTTCACCAGCGCGTGCGGCTTCGACGCCAGCGTTGAGAGCCAGCAGGTTTGTCTGGAAGGCAATATCATCGATAACGCCGATGATGCTTGAGATCTTCTCCGAGGACTGTTGGATGCCGGTCATGGCATCGACGGCCCTGCTGACGATCTCGCCCGAATGTTCGGCGTCGTTGCGTGTGCGGCCAACCAGACTGCCGGCCTCTTCGGCGCGGCGAGCGGTATCCTTGACGGTCGTGGTGATCTCTTCCAGAGCGGCAGCCGTTTCCTCGACGGAGGCGGCCTGCTGTTCGGTGCGGCGGGCAAGACCGTCCGCGGCGGTACGGATTTCCGTCGCTCCAGCGTCGATTGCATGGGCATTGCTGCCGACGGCATGGAGGGCAGCGTCCAGCTTGGCGACGGAGGTGTTGTAGTCGCTGCGCAAGCGATCGAGGTGGGAGGCAAAAGGCGTATCGATGCGATGGGCAAGATTGCCTTCGGAAAGTGCTCCGAGCGCGCCAGCAAGCGCATCGACGGCCTCACGGATCTCCGCCGCCTCACGCGTTTTCTGCGCTTCCCGTTCCCGGCGCTCGCGTTCCGTCAGCGAACGGCCCTGCTCGGCTTCGTCTTCCAGGCGCTCCCGGTCGACGGCATTCGCTTTGAACACGGCAACGGCCTCCGCCATCGAGCCGATCTGATCACGGCGCTCCTCGCCTGGAATGATGGCGGAAAGATCACCGGCGGCAAGCTTCTGCATGGCAGCGGTCATCGCCGTGATTGGACGGATGACGAAGCCGTGCAGCAGCCATGCCATGGCGGCAATCATGATGCCGACGGCAAGGAGCGTGGCGACCAGGGCTGCGATGCGGAACTGGTTGAGCGTCGCGAAGGCTTTGTCGCTGTCGACCACGAAGCCGAGATACCATTTTACAGTCGGAAGACCTTCGACCGGAACGAAGGACACAAGCACCGGTTTGCCGGCAAATTCGGTTTCGGTGAGGCTGCCGCCGATCGTCGGCGTGATCGTCGGGAAGGCATCGGCCAGCGTCTTCGTTACCAGCTTCGCATCGGGGTGGATGAGAATTTGGCCGCTGTTATTAACGAGGAAAGCCTCGCCCTGCCCGCCAAGATTGATCTCCTTGATCATCTTGACCATGGTTTCCAGCGAGAAATCGCTGGCAGCAACGCCGGCGAGCTTGCCATCGCGGGAAACTGGAACGGCAGAGCTGATGATGAGATTGCCGCTGGATGCGTCAGTATAGGGTTCGGTCAGCACGGGGGCGTTTGCCTTTACGGCATCCTGATACCAGGGACGCTTGCGCGGATCGTAATTAGCCGGCAGGGGCAGGTCCGGCCACGACGTGAAGACGCCCTGCTCATCGCCGAGGTATGTGCTGACAAACTGGGTGGCGAGCACGTTGTTCTGCAGAACCTTGCGAACACCGTCACGATCGACTGCCTTGCCAACAGCATCACCGACCATGGCGGTCAAGATGACGCGCCCGTTCATCCAGTTGGCGAGGCTGTGGGCGGCCTGCTCGCCAGAGGATTTGATATTCGCTTCGATCGAAGCGGTGGTCACGCTACGCTGAACGTGATCGATGTAATAGGAAAAGGCGGCGAAAGCAGCTAGGACTACGACAGACGCTGCAACCAGGATGCGCGTCATCAAATTGGTCTTCTTTGTCATGCCATGCACTCCATCAAATAGATTCGGGGGCGCAACGGTTAAGCAAGCCGCGACATGGGCGGCGACACCGTTGGATGAATTTGAACAAGGGGGTCAAGCACATCATGCGCCCGGACGGCCGAGGGGATCCGTCGCGCTCTAGTTATTTAGCTTATACTTAAAAGGAGCTTAAAATCTCAGCAAAAACCATGAAATTATAGGGGCTCAACGTCGCATAAAAGCTTCGAAAGCGGCCCGCGCCTCTGCACTTTTCAGTCGGGCTGCGAAATGGCGAGCCTCTTCATCGATACGGGCGATAATTTCCTCCCGCGGACCGCGGACGAGCTCACGGGAGATGCGCAGCGCCTCGGGCGGCTTGGCGGCAAGGTTTGAGGCAGCGGCCAGTGCCTGTCGTTCAACCTCTTCCGGCGTCGTCACCTTCCAGACAAGCCCGGCCTCCCGTGCCTCCTCGGCGCTGAAGGCCTCTCCGGCAGCGAGCATGGCAAAAGCCCGCTGGTGGCCCATGATGCGCGGAGCAATCAAGCTCGACGCCGCTTCCGGCACCAGCGCCAGATCGACGAAGGGCGTGCGGAACTGGCTGCGGTCGGAAGCGATCGTCAGGTCGCAATGCAGGTTGAGGGTCATGCCGATGCCGATCGCCAAACCGTCTATCCCGGAGACCAGTGGCTTTTCGGATCTGACGAGCGCGTAGAGAAAATCGATCAGCTCCTCTCCCATGCTGCCGCCCATCGCGGCGGCCAGGAAATCGCCGATGTCGTTGCCGGCCGAAAAGCTGCCTTCGGTGCCAAGGAACACCGTCACCCTGATATTCGCGTCCGCATTGGCGGCATTCAGCGCATCGGTCATGGTGCGGTACATCGCCCGCGTAAAAGCATTCTTTTTTTCCGGCCGGTTGAAGCGGATGAGCTGGACGCCCGGATGGGCGGAAGGCTGCTCGACGACGATATGATCAGTCATGGGGATCTCCTCAGGCAAGCAGAATGCGGGCGGCGGCAAGGCTTGCCGCGCCGTTGACGATCCGGTCGCGAAGGGCAGCGGTCTCGGCAAGCAGATTTTCGGCGGCGAAGCGGCAGAGCGCGATACGGCCCTCGCCTTTGCCATCGCCGCTCTCGGCCAGGCCGCCCTTGGCAAGATAACAGCCGGTGAGCACCAGCCCGAACAGGCGCTGATAGGGCGTGGCGCCGGCGAGCGCTTCCGCGGTCCTGTCATCTGCCAGCGCCTTCAGAAGCCAGGTGGTGGCCTGCTCCAGGTCGGCGATGGCTGCATCGAGCCGCGCGGCCGTCTCGCCGAAACCATCGAAATTCGAGCGGCGGACATCGTCGGCGATCCCCTTCAATTCGGCGATGAAGCCCTTCACCTGATCGCCGCCGGAAAGCGGCAGCTTGCGGGTGACGAGATCGATCGCCTGAATGCCGTTGGTGCCCTCGTAGATCGGCGCAATACGAGCGTCGCGGAGATAACGCGCCGCACCCGTCTCCTCGATGAAGCCCATGCCCCCATGCACCTGGATGCCGAGCGAGGCGACCTCGACGCCGACATCGGTCGAGAAGGACTTGGCGATCGGTGTCAAAAGCGCGGCACGCTCCTGCCAATGGCGGCCGTCGGGTGCCCGGCGGGACATGTCGATCGCGTGGGCGCAGGCATAGGAGATGGCGCGCGAGCCCTGGGTCAGCGCCTTCATGGTCAGGAGCATGCGGGCGACATCGGGATGTTCAATGATCGGGCTCATGCCGGCGCCCGACCAGCCCGGGGCCTTGCCCTGCGTGCGTTCGCTTGCATAGGCCAGAGCCTTCTGAGTGGCGGCCTCGGCGATCGCCACGCCCTGCATGCCGACGGCGAGGCGCGCATTGTTCATCATCGTGAACATGCAGGCGAGCCCCTTGTTCTCCTCGCCGACCAGCCAGCCGATCGCTCCCTTTTCGTCGCCGAACCGGCCGTCGCCATAGATCATCGTGCAAGTCGGTGAACCATGGATGCCGAGCTTGTGCTCCAGCGCGTGGCAGAAGAGATCGTTGCGGGGCCCAAGCGAGCCGTCGTCGTTCACCAGGAATTTCGGCACCAGGAAGAGCGAGATGCCGCGCGTGCCGGCCGGTGCATCCGGCAGCCGCGCCAGCACCAGATGGATGATGTTGTCGGCAGCGTCGTGTTCGCCCCAGGTGATGAAGATCTTTTGACCCGATATGCGATAGCTGCCGTCGAGCCTGCGTTCGGCACGGGCTTTCAGGACGCCGAGATCGGATCCGGCATGCGGCTCGGTCAGGTTCATGGTGCCTGTCCACTCGCCCGACACCATCTTTGCCAGATATTTCTCCTTGAGCGCGGCGCTGCCATGGGTGCTGACCGCCTCGATGGCACCCATGGTCAGCGTCGGAGCGAGCGCAAAAGCCATGGATCCGGAATTCCACATTTCGAGAGCCGCGACATTCAGCATGTCAGGCAAGGCCTGGCCGCCGAAAGTCTCCGGCGCCGTCAGGCCGTTCCAGCCACCGGCAATCCAGCTGCGGTAGAGATCACGCCAGCCATCCGGCAGCCGGACCTCGCCATCGACGAGGCGGGCGCCCTGGCGGTCACCGATCTCGGCGAGAGGCGCCACCTCCTCTGTGGCAAAACGTCCCGCCTCGGCCAGGATGGCGTCGACGAGATCCTCGCCGAGATCGTCAAAAAGACCGTTCGACATCGCCTCGCCCATGCCGGCTACATGCTTCAATGTGAACGCGATTTCCTCAACGGGCGCCTTGTACATGCTTTCTCCTCCGTCGGGTGCCTGCACCTCATGCAAAGCCCTCCCCGGCAAGGGCTAGTTGATTTTTACGTAAACGTCAATTTTGATTCATATGACGCAGTGCGATAATTCCACCCGGCATGGCGCTTTCTTCTTGCACAGCCGCGCCCATGGACGGCATGGAGAACTGAAGACAAATATATCGCCCTCGCAAAGGATCGGCGACCGATGGATACATTGCCCGTCAACATACCCGGTTTCGTCTGGGCCTATCGTTTCTCGCCGGATGAAAAGACGGCGGTGCGGCTGACCAACACCGCGACGGTGGCGGATCTGATCGCCGAGAACTGTTTCTACTGGCTGCATCTCAACCTCGTCGACGCCCGTGTGCCGGCCCTGCTCGAGACGCTCGACGGACTGACGGAGGAGGCGAGATCGGCCTTGACGACGCATGACACGCATGCGGCGCTGACCGTTGACGAGCAGATGCTCTATGGCACGCTCGTCGATTGCCAGCGCGATTTCGACCAGGACACCAACAATCTCGGCTGGCTGCATTTCGCCATGTCGGATCGCTTCATCATCACCACAAGGCTGCAGCCGCTGCGCAGCGTCGAGCGCGCGCGCACGTTGATCGAGAAGAATCCAGGCAAATTCTCGCGACCGGTCGATCTCTTCGAACTGCTGGTGATCGAATTCCAGCGCACGCTGATCGCGATCGTCATCGAACTCACCGAGGAACTCAACCAGATCGAGGATATCGTCTACGATAATGCGCCGCGCGACGAGCGCCGGCGGCTGGCGCCGGTCCGGCGAACCGTGGTGCGGCTGCACCGGCATCTGCGCACCGTGCTGGCGTTGATGCGCCGCGCCGGGGCAGCCGACGAGGACGAAATGCCCTTCGGCTTCGACGATGTGGCCCGGCGGCTGACGAGCCGGCTGGAAACCGTCGACCACGATGTCTATGCCCTGCAGGACCGGGCCCGCCTGCTGCATGAAGAAATCGATTCGAAACTATCCTCAGAGACCAACCGCCACCTCTATCTTCTGTCGATCATGACCGCCTTCCTGCTGCCGCCGACGCTGGTGACGGGTTTCTTCGGCATGAACACCGCCAACCTGCCCTTCGCCGTCGGCGATTACGGCACGGAATACGCCGTCATCCTGATCATCGCCTCGATCGTCTTCGCCTGGTGGCTGCTGCGGCGGGTGGATATTCTTTGAGGGTGAAAGGTTCGGCGTGACTCTCGGAGTGCGAGCTCGCTCCTATTCCGTCAAACGTCGCGGTACTTGCCACAGAGCTCGCACAACGCTCCGGCATCCCAGGGCTTGACCTGGCTTGACTCGAGGATCCACGTAGGCCTCCTCCACCAGCACCGGGCATGGATCCTCGGCTCAAGGCGGCTCAAGGCCGAGGATGACGGAGGGTGGGTTAACGTTCTTGCCAATTCGCCGCCGACGCAGCGGATGGCGCGGCGTTGCAGCTATCGCATCATGCGGGACGCGGCCGCTCTCAGCATTGCGACGCTTCGTCCATCTGATCATGACCTCGGCGATGGCGGGCAATCCCGGAGATCGGTGCCCGCGTGATCAGCTGCTTCATGCCACCACCTCGCGCGGAACGGTTCTTGCACGGTTACTAATATGTTCACCGTGGGGAGGTCTAATGTCATGAAGTGGCACACACCTGGAGAATTCAGCCCGCTGATGCTCGTTGTGAACGGGCCGGAAAAATACAAGCTTGTCGCGAGCCTTTGGGAGGCGGCCCAGATGCTGACGGCTTGCTGGCCGTTCGACGACGGGGAAGAATATCTTACAGCAGTGAAGGCTTGCCGGGATGCGATCCACGGGGACCTTCCTGCTGAGGACGCACGGTACGCGCTTATCCGCGCCGCCAAGGAAGCAGGCATTCCGGTGATCACCGTCGTTCACTGAGTTGTTGCGCCGTTGCTTCGTGCCACGGCCCTCCGCTTCGCTCCACATGTTTGGCCCTTCCCCTCTTCCGTTTGCGGGAAAGGGGAAGGGCGACGGGCAGCCATTCGGGACCTATCAATAAGGCGAATAGCACTGCTGACGCGGGCCGTTATAAGGCTGGAAGGTGTTGTCGTAGGCGCGGTAGGACCGGTAGCGGTTCGCGCACCAGGCGACGTGAGCCGAACCCATGCGCGGCACGGGCGCGGCGTAGCGCGGAGCAGCAATGACCGCGCCGGCGCCGAAGGCGGCGAGCGGATACCAGTAGCCGTTATAGCGGCGATAGCCGGGGCGGTAGTAGGAATAGCCGCGATAGCCGCCATACCAGCCGGGGCGGTAGTAGGCGCCGGGGCGATAGCCGGGCCGGTAGTAGTCGCGGCGGTAAGGCCGATAATAATCGCGGTAGTATTGGACGTTCTCGACAGCCGAGTTTTTTTCAACCTGCGGCGCGGCCGGCATCTGTATTGCTTGCGACGGCACGAAGCCCGTCAGCACGACGGCGGCGGCCAATACCGCGGTCGCAATTTTGTTTCTCAGGCCGATCATTTCTTTCTCTCCATTCAGCAGCGATAACCGCTTGGTCTTGCAACGCTTTCGGGAGAAAATGGTTCCAAAAGCGGCCGGAACGGGCCGCTTTTGGATAAGCGGGGTCAACCGGCGCGCTCAGGCGACGGCGGAGATTTTCGCCGTTTCACCCTGCAGGCGGTTCACCATGAAGTTCGAATACCATTCGAGGAACTGCATGACGCCGCCCTCGTGCACGGCCGAATAGGGGCCGGGCTCATAGGCGGGCGAGTGGATGCCGAAGGCATTCTCTTCGACGATCCGGCGGTCCTGGTCGTTGGTCTCGGTCCACACGTGCGTCAGTTCCTCGAGATTGTAATCGACGCCTTCCACGGCGTCCTTGTGGACGAGCCACTTGGTCGTCACCGCCGTCTCGTTGGCGCTGAGCGGCAGCACTCGGAAGGAGATAGCGTGGTCGCCGAGCAGATGGTTCCACGTCGTCGGATAGTGGAAGAGCAGCATCGTGCCGATACGATTGATCGAGATGTCGTCGGAGATCCGGCGCTGCACGGCCGGCTTGCCCGACATGGTGTAGCTTTCGGCATCCTCGATCAGCGGCATGCGGGCGGTGCGGAACTGACCATCCGGCGAGATCTGGAACTTGCTCGGCAGGCCGGCGGCCTCGCAGCGCGCCCAATGGCCTGCAATCTCCGGATCGTCGGCGCCGCCGTCTGTGCCGGTGACGCTCGGGGCTTCCGGATAGGTGCGGCAGAGTTCCGGGTGATTGGCGGCGCAGTGGTAGCACTCGCGGTTGTTTTCCCAGACGAGCTTCCAGTTGCCCTTCTCGATGATCGTGCTCTGGAAAGCAACCTTGGTCTCGCCGATCCGGTGCGGCGCCATATAGGGCTCGATCGTGTCGCGCACCGGCTTGAAATCCGGGGCGACGTCGGCAAGGCAGATGAAAATATAGCCTGCGACGCTCTCGCAGTGGACGGGCTTCAGGTTGAAGCCGGTTTTGTCGAAATCGTCGCCCATGTGACGGGCAAAGGCAAGTTTGCCGTCGAGATCGTAAGTCCACTGATGATAGGGGCAGACGAGACGCACGGAAGAGCCGTGCTCCTTGGTGCAGACGCGCGAGCCGCGATGACGACAGCTGTTGTGGAAGGCGCGGATGACATTGTCACGGCCGCGGACTATGACGACCGGATAGGTGCCGATCTGGACGGTGAAATAGGCGCCCGGCTTCGGCAACTCGCAATCATGGCCCATGAACAGCCAGTCGCGATAGTAGATCATCTCCATGTCGAGTTTGAAATAATCCTCGTCGGTGTAGAACGGCTGTTCGAGGCTGAAGCCCTCGCGGCGGTTCTTGAGCTGACGTAAAACGTTGCTGCGAATATCCATCTTCATGTCCTCGTGCACCGGCTGCCGCCTTCAGCGGAAGGCTATGGAAGCGCGCCTGCTAACCTTCTCCTGCGGGAGAATTGTTCATGGCGCCATTTAATCACCTGGCATTCCCGCCGCTTGGTTGTAATGCGACATCGGCTTCGAAATTGACGACAGCAGGCGCGGAGGCTTCAAAACAGCCCCTCCCGGTCGACCCGATGTCCGACTCTGCAGGCAATTTTCGTCAATTGCGACATTGCGTAAAGACCGGATCGGCAAAGAAGGCGGCTCTCCGGTATCGGCGATTGTCGTATTTACGACATTGCCGGCTTCCGGCCGATGCGACGGCCGCATCTTAATGCTGCGTTAAGCATACGCTCTTATCCTGCTTTCGACCTCAGACCGACAAAGCATGTAGACCATGGCCAGACTCCGCTATTTCGACGCGAAAGAAGTAATCCGGCCGCAGGAGCGGCCACTGGTCGCCGCCCATTCCGAATTCCTGCGCACCGGCCGCATCCCCCGCGACCGGCGCCACTGGCTGGCCGAAGAAAGGCGCTACCTCACCCATGACGAGGTCGCCGCAAAGACCGGCCGCAAGCTGCAGGCGGCCGGCGAGAAGACGCATCAGCACATCAACGGCTTCCATCACTCGATCCAGTTTCCGAAGATGATCTTCCACCGGACGCTGGAGGACAGCCCGCATCTCGGCTATTGCCACGTCACCGCAGCGCGCACCAAATTCGCCCGCTACGAGGAGGTGAGCTGGGCTTTCTACATCGCCAATTTCTATTCCGAAATCGGCGACAACGACAACTTTTTCGAACGAATCGACGTCGGCTATTCGCGGATGTATTTTGCCGTCGCGATCAAGCCGGGCGAGGAGTCCTCCGAAAAGATGACGATCGACCGCTCTGTGCGCGGCAACGGACTGCTCTTTCGCACCCACGATCCGCAGGCAGCGATCCGCAACATCCTGCTACTCGGCGCCCGCAACGAACAGCTGCGCGAAATCATCCGGCAAATGTGAGCGAACAAGACGATTGATCGCCGGCGATGGAAAGCCTAATGACTGCCGGAGACGGACACGGGCAGCATATGGCACGCATCATCGACATCATGGCAGACAGGCAGGCGGCGCTCGAAGCGGCCTGTGCCGCTCTTTCCGACGGCTTTGCAATCGCCATGCCGACGGAGACCGTCTACGGCCTTGCGGCCGACGCCACCAATCCGGCAGCCATCACCCGCATCTACGAGAGCAAGGGACGGCCGCGCTTCAACCCGCTGATCTGCCATATGGCCGATCTCGATATGGCCGAACAACATGCCGAGTTCGACCCCGTGTCGCGGGCGCTCGCCGAAGCCTTCTGGCCCGGCCCGCTGACGCTCGTGCTGCCGCTGAGGCCCGCAAGCCCGATCCATGCGCTGGCGACCGCCGGTCTCGACAGCGTCGGCGTGCGCGTGCCCAAGGGCTTCGCCGGCGCCCTGATCGGCGCCTTCGGACGGCCGCTGGCAGCGCCGAGCGCCAATACGTCAGGCGCGATCAGCGCGACCAGTGCGGCCCATGTCGAAGCCGATCTCGGGGCGAGAATCCCATTGATCCTCGATGCGGGCCCAAGCGCCGTCGGCGTCGAATCGACCATCGTCAAGGCGGAGGGCGGCCGGCTGCGGCTGCTTCGGCCCGGCGGGCTGGCGGCGCGCGAGATCGAGCGCGTATCGGGCCAGCCGCTGCTGCGGGCGAAAAAGGCGTCGGCGGCAATCGAGGCGCCGGGCATGCTCGCCTCGCATTATGCGCCGGGCGCCAGCGTCCGCCTCAATGCGACCAAGGTGGAACCCGGCGAAGCGCTGATCGCCTTCGGCGGTGCCGCGGTCGAAGGCGCGCGCGCGGCACGCATCGTCCTCGATCTCAGCCCGCGCGGCGACCTGGCGGAAGCGGCGGCCAATCTTTTCGACTATATGAAGCGGGCCGATGCCAGCGGCGTGTCGAGCATCGCCTTCTCGCCCATTCCGGACGACGGGCTCGGCGAAGCCATCAACGACCGCCTGCAAAGGGCCGCCGCGCCCCGCGCGACTGACTGACCTGATAGAAGCGACAGAGGATCGACCTAATGAGCAGCCCCGGCATTTCCACCGATCTTCTCGACCGCTTCGCCGCGATCGTCGGCGAGAAATACGCCCTTCGCGGCGAGGCCGATCTGGCGCCGCATCTGATAGAAAACCGCGGGCTCTATCATGGCTCCTCCCCTCTCCTGCTGAAGCCCGGTTCGGTCGAGGAAGTCTCCGACATCATGAAGCTCGCGACCGAGACCAAAACGGCCATCGTGCCGCAGACCGGCAATACCGGCCTCGTCGGCGGCCAGACGCCACGTACGGGCGGGGCCGACATCATCCTGTCGCTCGAACGCATGACGAGGATCCGCGACGTCGATCCGGTGGCGAATGTGCTGGTCGCCGATGGCGGCGCGATCCTTGCCGATGTGCAGAAAGCGGCCGAGGCGCACGGGCGGCTCTTTCCGCTGTCGCTCGGCTCGGAAGGCTCCTGCCGCATCGGCGGCAATCTCTCCACCAATGCCGGCGGCACGGCCGTGCTTGCCTACGGCAACATGCGCCAGCTCTGCCTCGGCCTCGAAGTGGTGCTGCCGACCGGCGAGATCTGGGATGGTTTGCGCCGCCTGAAGAAGGACAATACCGGTTACGATCTGCGCGATCTCTTCATCGGCTCCGAAGGAACGCTCGGCATCATCACCGGCGCGGTGCTGAAGCTCTTTCCTCAGCCGCTCGGCCATCAGGTGGCGTTTGCCGGCCTCAATTCTATCGAGGATGCACTTGCCCTCTTCAACCTTGCGGCCAGCCTCTGCGGCACCTCGCTCACTGGTTTCGAACTGATGCCGCGGTTCGGCGTCGAGATCACCACGCGCCATATCGACGGCGTGCGCGACCCGCTGGAAGCAGCTTACCCCTGGTACGTGCTGATTGACATCTCGACCTCGGACTCGGCCGAGACGGCGGAGCGGATGATGAATGGCGTGCTGGAGCAGGGCTTCGAGGCCGGGCTGGTGCAGGATGCCGCGATCGCTGCATCCGTCGCCCAGCAGAAGGCGATCTGGCACATGCGCGAGAGCATGTCGGATGCGCAGAAGCCGGAAGGCGGTTCGATCAAGCACGACGTGTCCGTGCCGGTGTCGAAGATCCCGCATTTCATGGCCGAAGCGGAGAACGCCGTCATGGCGGCCATGCCAGGCGCCCGCATCTGCGCCTTCGGCCACATGGGCGACGGCAATATCCATTACAATATTTCCCAGCCGCTCGGTGCCGACAAAGCGGCCTTCATTGCCCGCTGGCGCGAAATGAACCATATCGTCCATGGGCTGGCGCTCGCCCATGGCGGCTCGATCTCGGCCGAACACGGCATCGGTCAGCTGAAGCGCGACGAACTGGCAGCGATCCGACCGCCGATCGAAATCGAGCTGATGCGCCGCATCAAGCGTGCTTTCGATCCGGCGGGCATTATGAATCCGGGAAAGGTCGTCAGTCTCGAGGTGTGAGGTCGGCGGTCAGGGCGCGCCCCATCATCCGGCGATTGGCAATGTAGCGGGGCGTCGTCGTGCGGCTGCTGGAAAGGCGCTTTCCTCTCCTCCCTCATTCCTGTGCTCGTCACAGGAATCCAGTGCGCCCAAGTCCTTGGACGCGGAAAACTTTTTGTCTGTGAGAGTCATTCACGGCGCCGACGCGCCGTGGCTGAATTCCTGTGACGAGCACAGGAATGAGGGAGAAGAGGGCGTGCCGTGCCCTCCATATGCCTTCGCTAGCGCTCAGTAGGGCAATCACCGACGCGAACCGCTATGCGCTTCCGCTCGAACCACCTTAAGCCTGCTGCGTGCCGCCGCCGGTCAGGATCTGCAGGGCCGGCGACTGCTGGGTGCTGTTCTGGACGTCGTACATCGCGGTGAAGCGCCGCAGCAGCTTGTCGACCTTCTTGGGATCCTGAAGATCCTCGAGCTTGACGAAACGCTTGATGAGATCGGCCTGTTTGGCGACGTCCATGCCCGATATCTGTGACGGCAGGCTGTAAGCCGTGGTAATGACCTGATAAAGCGCCTTGTCGCCAAGGAGCGAATAGATTGAGGTGATGCTGGAGGCTTTGCGGCTGAAATAGAGCGCCAGGCGGACGCCGTCGTTGGTTTCGCCTTGCTGGGTTTCCAGCGTCTGCTGCAGGTAGAGCTCCTGGGTATTGTCCTCGGCCGCCTTGTTCTGAATGGCGCCGATCTTGGCACGGGTCAGATTGCCGGCCTTGTCGAAGTTGAAGGCAGCGACGATATCCTTGAAGCGCGCATCGGCCTTGGTGTTGAGGTAGCTCTTCTTGTCGTCGGGATCGGAAGTGAAGATCTTCTTCAGCGTCGCCTTGTCGTAATCCTTCGGGTCGAGGTTGTTCGCCTTCAACACCAGATCGGTCAGGCGGCTGTCAGCGAGGAAATCGTCGAGCGACTGCACTTTCGCCATACCCTTGGCGAAATAATCCACCTCGGCGGTTGCGTCCTTCGATGCCTTGTCCTTTACCGGGCCGGCCTTCAGCAGCATGGTCACATGCGCCTTGTAGTCGGTGGCGTATTTGGCCATGGTCGCGTCGGGCAGCGCCTGGAGGGGTGCGGCCGCCTTGCCGTCGGGCCCGAAATTGAAGGCGCGGGCGAGATTGGTAATTCGCTCGTCCTTGAGCGAGGCGATATAGCCGTCCGGATCGTAGGCATCGCTCGTCAGGATCTTGCGCATCATC
Source organism: Rhizobium sp. CNPSo 3670 (assembly GCF_057784555.1). Classification (NCBI taxonomy): domain Bacteria; kingdom Pseudomonadati; phylum Pseudomonadota; class Alphaproteobacteria; order Hyphomicrobiales; family Rhizobiaceae; genus Rhizobium; species Rhizobium sp. CNPSo 3670. The sequence continues at coordinate 5,508 of NZ_JBXSOL010000052.1, read as the reverse complement.
GAGCGCGGCACGTCCTGATCGGTCAACCCGAAGGCCTGCAGCGCGACATGATAGAGATCCGGCAGGTTGTCGTTGCTCCTGGTGAAATCGGCCGTTCGATTGGTGCGCAGGAAATCATTGACGGTCTTGACGTCGGAAAAGTTCAAGAGGCTGCTGCTGTCTGCCATCATGCTCTTGTAATTGTCGGCAACTTCTTCGATCGCCTCGTCGCGCTCGTCGTCATAGCGCGCCATATAGTTGTCGTTGGTGGTCTGCGCCTGATCTGCGGTCTGGATCGAGCTGACGACGGGAAGCGATCCGTCGGCGGCAAAATTGAAATCGGCATTGAGGTCGGAATAGCCGGCCGCGGCGGCAGCGGTCGCATCAGTCAGGATGCTCCTAAGATCGGCGTCCGTGATATCGAACGGCAGATTGTAGGTGCTCTTCAGGAAGTTGGTGATTGCAGGATCGGCGATGAGATCATCGACATTGGAGATCGTCGCCATCCGGGCGGAATAGTCGTCCGTGCGCGCCGTGGCGGCAATTTTCGTGTTGGTGATTTGGGCGGACGTCTGTGCCGCCATGCCGTCTTCGAGCGAACCGTCCGCCTTGAAGTTGAAGGCGGCAGCGACGTCGGCATAGGTGCCGGTGCCGCTCTGATCGGTCAGGATAGCGCGCAGATCGACATCGCTGACGGTCGAGGGGATGCCGTAAGCGTTGCGGATGAAATTATTCAGCCGCCGGTCGGCCAGCAGCTGGTCGACATTCGAGATGCCGGCGATGGTTGCCTGGTAATAGACGGCGGCATCGTCGGCCTTGCTTGCCGTGCTGGCGCTTTGCGCCGCGCTCTGGGTGGCATAGAGGGTCGCAACCGAGCCGTCCGTTTTGAAATTGAACAGATCGTGGACGTCGCTGTAGCCCTGGGCGCCGGCCGCCGAGGGATCGACGAGGAAGCTCCTCAGCGTTGCGTCGGAGACGCTGTCGGCGATCTGCATGCTGGTTCTGAGATAGCTGACGGCGACGGGATCGGACATGATGTCGTCGACATTGGTGACATTGCCGATCATGCTGTTGAAGTGCGTTGCGTTCGCCGCCGATTTGTCGGTGGTCGACTTGCGCTGCGCGTCGGTCTGAATCACCGACCCGTTGATCGAGCCGTCAGCCTGGAAGTTGAAGTCGGCATTGAGATCGGCATGCCCCTGGGCGGCGGCATAGGTCGAGTCCGTCAGAATGCTCTTCAGCTCGGCATTGCTGAAACTGCTGCCGAGGCCGTAAGCATCCTTGATGTAGCGTGCCAGAACGCTGTCGGCGAGCAGGTCGTCGACATTGGTGATGCTGCTCGACCGCGAGGTCACGCTATAATAGTTGGCGGTGCTTGCCGCCGCGTCCTTCAGCTTGTTCGACTGGGCGATCGTCTGTGCACGCGCCGTTGTCGATGTCGTGCCGTCGGCCTTGAAATTGAAGGCGTTGTAGACATTGGTGAAGCCCATCAGCTGGGCGTAGCCGGGGTCGGTCAACACCATGCGCAGCGCCGGCGCGGTGAAATCGGCGCCCATGCTGTAGGCTGTCTTGATATAGGACGTCAGACGACTGTCGGCGACGAGATCGTCAACATTGGTGATCGTGCCGATCTTGGCAGTGTAATAGGCCTGGTTGTATTCGGCCGCCGTCTTGCTGACATAGACGACATCGGAACCGACGGAATTGTCGATGATGACGGACTGGTTATTCAGCGTATAGGTCTCGATGATCGACGCCTTCTGCGTCGCGGTCTGGGCGCTGCCGTTGACCGTACCGTCGGCATTGAAGCTGAATTGGGCGGCAAGCGCCTTGTACTTGTCGCCGCCCTGCGCGTTCACGACGCTTGTCGGGTCGCTGAGATCGCTCGTCAGCACCTGCCGCAGGAAATCCTTCGAGGCATAGGTGGGATCGATCTTGAAGGCCTTCAGCACATAGGTGCGCAGCCGGGTGTTGTTGACCAGGTCGTCGACGGTCTGCACGCTGTCAATATTGTTGCTGTAATAGGTGCTCTCGGTGGCCGCCGCCTTGTCGGCATCGACGAAGGACTGCTTGTAGAGGCCGATGAGCTCGTCTTCCTGCGCGTCGGTCTGAACGTCCTTCTCGGGCGCATTGAAGTTGAAGGCGGCCGCGAACTCGCGGTAGCGCGTATCGGAGAGCTTGTTGGCGTAGCTGTTCGGGTCCGTGAGATCGCTTTCGAGCACCTTCTTCATGAAGGCCTTGGCATAGGTCATGTCCTCGAGACCATAGGCCTTCATCGCATAGCTGTAGAGCTTGTAGTCGCCGAGGAAATCGTCGACGTCTTTGACCTTGTTGATATTGTCCGCGTAATACTGGGCATCCTTCTTGACCGTCGCCTGCGAGGCGACCTTGTTCAAGCTCGACGTCATGTCCTTCGACAGGATCGTGTAAGCGAGGGAAGCCGTGATCATGAAAAGCGCCCTTTTCGGCAAAATCTCTAAAAGAACGACGAACTGCTGGTGCGTCCATTTTGCCACGCAAAGCTTACCCGAGACTTACCTTTCGACTGCGCCATTTCAGGTCAGCACACCGTTCACCTTCCGGAAACCCTGCCGGATTCGGTTTTGATAACCATCAGGGGAGGCAAAGTTTTCTTAACCGCAATTTTTAAGCAGTACGGAAGGGCGCCCGCCTATTGTCGGACATAGAGGACGAAAAGTCCCGAGGAGAAGACCGCAAACCGGCTCTCAGGTAAGACAAGGGTAGAATGAAATGAACAATCCCGTTTTGAAGCCCGCTTGGGCTGGCACGACGCTGCGTCTCGATCCGTCCCGCTTCCCGCAGCAGGTCAGCTACGCCATCCATGATTGTTCGGATGACGTCAGCATCACGATAGACGAACGCGGCGCAGTGCTGCGGAAAGTCCTTCCCTCCAGCGGTCTGCCGCTCTCGATTGCCCTGCCGAGGCGCGTCTTCAAGGGTGTCGCCGCCCGCGCCATCGACCATGGCGACGGCGAGGTAACCGTCACGCTCGAACTTCACCACGCCGACCCCGAGCTCTGCATTCCGCTGCTCGTTGCCCATGATCTCAGCGACATCGCCGCCGACTGGCGCAGCTGGTCGGAGGCCTTCCGCATTCCGATGCTGATGGTCGAGGCAGATGGCGTCGCCCGGCCGCTCGAAGACCATATCGGGGCGCTGCGCACCAGTGACCTCAAGCCGCGTCGCCGTCATTCCTACTTCGCCAATCGCCGTCCGCGCTTCCTCGTGCGTCGCACCACCGGGCAGCTGGGCGTCGCCATGAAGATCGAAGGCAAGGAAATCATCGCCCGCAACTGACCGAAATCGCGACTGTGCCATCTCGGCAGGAAGATCTGGAAGAAGCGAAACCCGGCCCTCGCGCCGGGTTTATCGTTTCACGAACCATTCCATTCAGGGAATGGCAAAGAGAAGCGAAAAGAACAGCCCGGCGAAAATGGTCAGGCCGACGCGGTTGTTCGACTTGAAGAGCGCCAGGCATTGGGCGGGATCGTTGATATCAAGGCGGATGATCTGCCAGGCGAACATGCCGGCCGCGCCGAACAAGGCCAGAAAGGCGATGAGATTGGCGCCGGCGAGCGCGAAAGCCGCAAACATCAGCACCAGCGTCAGCCCATAAAGGCCGATCAGCCATTGCCTCGTCTTATCGCCGAAGAGACGCGCGGTGGAGCGCACGCCGATCAGCTCGTCATCCTCCTTGTCCTGATGTGCATAGATGGTGTCGTAACCGATCGTCCAGGCGACGGAGGCGGCATAAAGCAGGATGGCGGCAAAGGAGAGGCCGCCCAGAATGCCGGCCCAGCCCATCAGCGCGCCCCAGGAAAAGGCAAGGCCGAGATAAAATTGCGGCCAGTCGGTGAAGCGCTTGGCATAGGGATAAAGTGCCACGATGCCGAGGGAAAGCAGGCCGAGAAAGACGGTGAACCAGTTGAACTGCAAGAGCACGAAGAGGCCGACCAGTGCCTGAATGCCGATGAAGATCTTCGCGCGGCCGCGGGTGACGCGGCCGGAGGGCAGCGGACGCGAACGGGTGCGCGCCACTTCCATGTCGATCTGGTGATCGACGAGATCGTTATAGGTGCAGCCGGCGCCGCGCATGGCGACGGCACCGATAAAATAGAGGAAAAGGTGGGACACCAGCAGGCTGCCGGAATAGAGCCCTTGGCCGATCGCCGCGTTGGAGGCGAGCGTGGCCGACCAGAAGCACGGCCACATCAAGAGCTCCCAGCCGATCGGGCGATCCCAGCGTGCAAGCTGCGCATAAGGCCAGAGCCATGGCGGCAGGGTCCGGTAAACCCAGTTATCGGAAGGTGCGTCGGAGACGCGATCGTTGAACTCGCCGGTATCTTGCATGCCATCCATCTAGCGGCGGGCTGGCGATCCGGTCAAGAAGCGATCGCGACGGCGCCAGAAGCGTGTCGCATCAAATCTGATTCCTGTGATGCGCTTTGGCTCTTTGTGATGCATGACGCCCGGAACCGCGGCACACTTCCGGGCGACATGATTTGATCACTGCAGAGAGAAATTGAACCTGTAGGTCGCCGAGACACCGATGAGCACCTGGTTCTTCGAGCCGCGCTGCCGCACGAGACTGCTGTCGGCCGCCGGACCCGCCAGTCGTTTGTATTCGAGGAAAGAACTGGCCGACAGGTTTTCCGTCGCCTTCCATGTCAGAGCCGCACCGGCGCCATAGGACTGGATGCCCGACGACGGCTTGTATTGATCAAGCCCGCTCGCCGCCGCCTGTTTGGCGTTGACGCCGTAATAGGCATCATAATAGCCGCTGGTGGCGAATGTCGCGCGCGGACCGCCTGACAGTTGCAGGTTGGGGGCGATATCGGTGAAGGCATCAACGGCGAGATCGGCAACGACGCCGTCATGCGAGCGGATGCCCTGGCGAACTTCGGCGCGGGCGCGCAGGAAATCGGTCGGATAAACTTCGACGAAGCCACCGGCTTCCGCTCCCCATTTGACCTTTTTCATGCCCTTCAGCTCGTGACCGTCGCCCTCATCGCGCGAAGGCACGAATATGCCGACGATGCCGGCTCGGAAGGTGCCATTATCCATGAGGGCCAAGGACGGATTGTCGTTGCGCGAGGAAAAGCGTGGAGCCGAGCCCTGCCGGCCGGCCGAAATCAGCGGGCTGAATCGGAATTCATAACGCCGTGAACCCTCGAATTTCGGCGCTGAAAAGCCGGCGACACCAACGCTCAGATACCAGTCGCCGGACCAGAAATGCTGGCCGCTTTCCTGCGCGGTGGCCGAACCAACGGATGAAAAAGCAATAAGAAAAGAAATCGATACGACTGATCGATGAGACACGTCTGCACTCCAGGAAACGCAAAAACAAAGCCGCGGAGAGCGGCGGCCGCTAGACTTATCCTGATGTCGTTACCCCAATGTTAACCACAGTGAAACTCATGAAACTCATGCCGTGCGGCCCCCTCATCCGCCCTACGGGCACCTTCTCCCGCTTGGGAGAAGAGGGGATTGAGACCTCGCGACACGTCC
>NZ_JBXSOL010000051.1:0-24729 GCF_057784555.1 Rhizobium sp. CNPSo 3670 | reverse complement strand
TGGATTTCGATCCGACCTAGGGCAAAACAGCCTAAGAACTACTGCGACCAGCGGGATACCTTTGTCCAACACCGCACCGGAACTCGGCAGATCCCTTTTCCGTTTTAGCAGCAGGAAAGCACGGGTGTTCCTCCTGTGCGATCCGTGTTTGTCAAGACTTGCCCCGCTTCGGCGGGGCTTTTTTCGGATCGAACACCTGAGCCGATGCAATCAATCAGTTGATCTTGGGCTAATGCGCAGCTGGGAGCGCGCGTATACTGAGTAAAACGCTCGCCCAGCAAGCGATTCGGCTGCAACCATTGTCCGCGGAAGGCCGCCAACAGACCGCTCGCAATATCTCTTGAGAAACTGAACGAGAACACCTAACTCCTTAACCAAAGCAGGTGGCGACCCCTGCAGGAATCGAACCTGCGACAACCTGCTTAGAAGGCAGGTGCTCTATCCAGCTGAGCTAAGGGGCCGTCCGGCGGTCACGTTCAAAGAGCGCGACCGAATGCGTCATATGTGGACGAGAAATCTCAATGCGTCCAGGGCTGCGTGCGGGTATAGCGGAAATTATCCGGATAAGCCACAACCTGGCGGGCCGGATCCTTCGGCGCGATGACGCGGTATTCGATGCCGTTGCGCTGGGCGTAGGATTCGGCGAGCGCCTGCGTTTCGAAGGTGAGTTTTACCTGCTGGCGCATGTCGCCCGAGGAGGTGTAGCCCATGATCGGATCGATCTTGCGCGGCGACTCCTGATCGAATTCAAGCACCCAGAGATGGGTCTTGGCCTTGCCGGACTGCATGGCGGTCTTAGCAGGACGATAGATCTTGGCAGACATGACTGCGGCATCTCCGAATATGCAGGGACAGAGGGCCCCGCCTTTCATGGTCTCAATCCCGTTGCCGGGTCCTTGCTTCGTCGTTTGCGATAACGCGAAGAGTTGAATTTTGCTTATCCGCGAATCCCCGTTTTTTCAAGAAAAAAGCGGATCGCGACGCCGCTGCCACAGCCACAGCGACGATGCGCCAATGTGTTGGGAAGCAAGGCTTATCGTTAACTCGGGCGGCTCAGCACATTCATCGCTCGTGTCGATTGCCATTCCACCTAAATCCGCAGGCATTGCAGGCGATTGCGCAATATTACCAATTGTCTCATGTTGTGATCACAAGCAGATTGCCGCAGCCGGCCGCGGGCACTAGTTTGCGGCTCAATCGGCTTCAGTGGATGCACGCATGATGAGACGTTCGACAGAGTTCAATGCCATTATGATAGGAGCTGGCATCACCGCTTTCTTCTATGTCGCTATCAGCTATGCCCAATATATCGGCCTCATCGCCCGCGGCTAGGGCTGATCGCCCTGACGTCCAATTGCGCCTCACAGGTAAATTGAAGGCCGACCGGGATTTTCCCCTTGCATCCACAGGCCTGGTGAGAAATCTCCGGCCACAGCTGGATTTATGGGTTGCGACGACGAAGTGAACCGTGTATTCCCGCTGCCAATCACGGCACGGAGTGTAGCGCAGTCTGGTAGCGCATCTGGTTTGGGACCAGAGGGTCGGGAGTTCGAATCTCTCCACTCCGACCATTCAATATCCTGATTTCTTGGATTTCTTGCTGGCCACATCGCACCTCGCGAGCTGGTGCGCCGTCACTTCGCCTTCGTCGTCGTGGCGCTCACGATTCTGTCGCCCGGCTTGATTCCGAATTTGCCGACGATGCCGGCATTGAGTTCGACGACGTATTTCACCGGGCTCATCGAATCGATGATCTCGCGTGAATAGGGTTTTGCGTTTTCCTTGACGTGGCGGATCGTGCCGGTGTCGTCGGCAAAGAGCATGTCGAGCGGCAGGATGGTGTTCTCCATCCACATGGCAACGCGCCGTGTTTGCCCGAAATCGAAAATCATGCCGGCGTCATCAGCCATCGACTTGCGAAACATCAGCCCGCGGGCGCGCTGATCACCGGTGGCGGCGACCTCGACGGTAAAATGCAGCATCTTGCCGGCGGCTGTCTGGATGAGCAGCGGCTCCTTGTCGAACCGCATCTCCTCCTCAGCCAAAGCCGGCAGGGCGACCAAGAAAAAAAGCGCCATGACGGCGCTTCTGATCGCATGAAACAGGCCGATGCCGCGCATGTCAGTGCGACCGGCTTGCCGGGCTCGGAACGTCGGGATGGATCTCTGCTGCCATCAGGCCCTTTTCGCCATCGCCGAAGCGGACGAGGACCACCTGGCCGGGGCGCAGCTCCGTCAGCCCGAAGCGGCGCAGCGTCTCCATGTGCACAAAAATGTCTTCGGTGCCCTCACCGCGCGTCAGGAAGCCGAAGCCCTTGGTACGGTTGAACCACTTGACAAGCGCCCGCTCGAGCCCGCTCGTGGCGGTAACCTGCACGTGGGTGCGCACCGGCGGCAGCTGCGAAGGATGAATGGCGGTCGACTGATCCATCGAGAGGATCTTGAAAGCCTGGTAGCCGCGCTCGCGGCGCTGGACGAGAGCGACGATGCGCGTCCCCTCGAGGATCGTCTGATAGCCGTCGCGACGCAGGCAAGTCACGTGCAGGAGAACATCCTGCATGCCGTTATCAGGCACGATGAAGCCGAAGCCCTTGGCGACGTCGAACCACTTGACGACACCGGTGATTTCAACAAGATCGACCGCTTCCGACGACAGCTCGTCGACATCGGTGTATGCGTTCGATGAAATCCTATCAGCCATTATCGCCAGCCCCTCGAATACGCGTCACACTGTTACGGTTAACTGATTCTTGAAATCAAGATTAACATCTTGGTAACGGATAAGCGCAAGTCCTAGTTTTCGGTTATTCCCAGCTGCACATTTTATAAAGATGACTTGCCCGAAGCTGACCTCGGCTCGCCAAAAAGGCCAGCCCCTATAAAGGAGTAGATAGAATGCGTTATCTTCATACGATGGTTCGCGTCAAAGATCTGGACGCTTCGCTTGCCTTCTATACCACGCTGTTCGGACTGGAGGAGATTCGCCGCCACGAAAACGAGAGGGGCCGCTTTACCCTGGTTTTCCTGGCCGCTCGCGACGATCTCGACCGTGCGCGCAGCGAAAAGGCCCCCTGCCTCGAGCTCACTTACAACTGGGATACGGAGGATTATAGCGGAGGACGCAATTTCGGCCACCTCGCCTATGAGGTGGATGATATTTACGCGATCTGCCAAAAGCTGATGGATAACGGCATTACCATCAACCGGCCGCCGCGCGACGGCAACATGGCCTTCGTGCGCTCGCCCGACGGCATTTCGATCGAAATCCTGCAGAAGGGAAGCCCGCTTCCGGCCGCCGAACCCTGGGCTTCCATGGGCAATACCGGCGCCTGGTAATGGTTTTGGCCGCAAGGCTTTTGCGAAGCTTGCGGCTTTTGCGATTTCGGGTCCGGCCGGCGCCTTGACGCTTGCCGCGATCCGGCCCCGCAGGCAATCTCCCCGTGACTCGAAGCGGAAGATGGCGATATCTCGCCGTTTTCGCATCAACCGGAGACCGATTGCTTGCGTGACCTTGAGATGCGGATGCCCATTACGGGCGCATTGCTGATCGCCACCTCAATGCTGGCGCTTTCCGGCTGCGTATCGAACAAGAAGACGCTCGATTCGGCCGCAGCTGTTCCGGCGACGGCGGCCGCAGCGCCACAGCTTGGCGCAACGGCGCCCGTGAAATCTGCCCCGCGCTCAGTCTATACCGACCCCCGCCTCGTCAATGTCTCCGGCGCCGAGGCCACGCCACAGGTCGTGGCAGGCGATGCGAATGCCGCCGTCCCGCCGGCCGATCCGGCAATGGTGGCGCCTGCCAATATAGGCGGGCTCGTCATGCAGTCGACACGGATCAATGCGCAGGCGATGAGCATCTTTTCGGATCACCAGCCGCCGCCACAGAACAACAGCACGTCCACCGTCATTCAGCCGCAGGCCTATGCGCCCACGGAAGGAGTGGCCCCTACAAAAAGCAGCGTCTACAGCCAGCCGATCATGCCCTCACAACCGGCCGCCCCGGTGCTGCCGCAGCAATCGTCCGAAAATTCCGGCACGCAGCCTGCGCCCCTACAAACAGCCTCGCTGGCGATGGGCGGTATGCCCGCCTCGACGACAAACGCGCTTTACAGCGCACCGAAGCAGAACCTGCTCGGCAGTCTTTCCGGCCTTCTGCACAAAGCCGCCCTGCCCGGCATGACACGTGTTGCGCCGAACGGGCTGCACGTCCAGAACGACAATGTCGAGGTCGGCTGCTTCAAACCGGACCTGCTGAAAGTGATCAAGACGGTCGAAAACCATTTCGGCCGGCCTGTCATCGTCACGTCAGGCTATCGCGACGAAGAACATAACCGCCTGGTCGGTGGGGCTGACGAATCGATGCACAAGAGCTGTGAGGCCGCGGACATTCAGATCGACGGCGTCTCCAAGTGGGATACCGCCGCGTATATAAGATCCTTGCCGGATCGCGGCGGGGTCGGCACCTATTGCCACACCGACTCGGTCCACCTCGACACCGGCAAGACCCGGGACTGGAACTGGGGCTGCGGCGGCAAACGGGCGCCCTTAACCACCGCAAGAGCGATCTGACATCGTCGACGCGAAGTTCCCTCACCCGACGTCAGCTGAATTTCACCTGCTTCTGGAAGGCTGTACAAGCCTTTGATTCGCCAGTGCTAATTCTAAATAGTACTGCCACTGGAATATCTGTCATTTTTTTGAAAAAAATCGAATTTGCCGCTTGCGGCTTTCGAATGTGCTGACTATAAGGGCGCCACCACGAAGGAAGCGCCCTTCGTCTATCGGTTAGGACACCAGATTTTCATTCTGGGAAGAGGGGTTCGACTCCCCTAGGGCGTGCCACTTTCTCTCCATACAGAAGCCATCGCATCCGCTTGCAGAAGCTCGCGCGCACGCCTATTTTATCGAGGCTGGCCTGCGCCCTTCGTCTATCGGTTAGGACGACAGATTCTCATTCTGTAAAGAGGGGTTCGACTCCCCTAGGGCGTACCATCGAAATTATGATTGCCGCCAACCACCGATCGGTCTGATATTCCAGCCATCCACCGCCCGTAGCGCCGTGGTTTTCCACAGCTCAAAAAAATCGGCGAAAACTGTGATTTTTTCGCGGCTTGGCGCTTGCGGCTTTCGAAGGTGCTGACTATAAGGGCGCCACCACGAAGGAAGCGCCCTTCGTCTATCGGTTAGGACACCAGATTTTCATTCTGGGAAGAGGGGTTCGACTCCCCTAGGGCGTGCCACTTTCTTCCTTTAATTTTCTCATCCGAGACTCTTTTTCGTGACGTTCTATTTCGCTGGCGCTGCGTCGCAGACGCGCAGCTGGACGCGGCGTGCGCCTTGATAATGTTCGGCGCCGAGCGAGCCTGCGACATGGAGGCTCGCGCCGCGTGAATTGATGAGAAGATTGCCGAGGCCGGTATCGGCGGCGCGAAAGGCGATTCCATCGAGCCGCGACCCGTCCATCGCCTCCAGCGTCACCTTCACATGTTTCTCGCCGACGAGGCGCGCGTCTCGCACCCGATGCGCCGGTACGGCAAAGAGCGGCTGAGCGTGGCCGGAGCCATAGGGACCGGCGGCTTCCAGGCGGTCAATGAGTTCAAGCGTGGCGCCGCTTGCGCCGATTGCGCCATCGATCTTCAATGTCTCGTTGGCGACGAGGCTCGCCACCGTCCTTGCGGCCTTCTCGGTAAAGAAGGTCCTCAACCTGCCGAGATCGGCGCGCTCGACCGTCAGCCCCGCCGCCATGGCATGGCCGCCACCCTTGATGAGGATGCCCTCCTCGACCGCAGCCCGCACCATCCTGCCCATGTCGAAACCATTGATGGAGCGGCCTGAGCCGGTGCCGCGGCCGGAGGGATCGAAAGCGATCGCGAACGCGGGCCGCTTGAATTTCTCCTTCAGCCGCGCGGCGATCAACCCAACGATGCCCGGATGCCACTTCTCATGGGCGGTGACGATGACGGAGGCGCCCTCGCCGTCGCCATATTCGGCCAGCGCCTCCGCTTCCGCCTCCTGCAGCATGATCGCCTCCATCGCCTGACGTTCACGGTTGAGCTCGTCGAGGCGCTGTGCGATCATTTCCGCCTCACCGGCATCATCGAGCGTCAGCAGGCGGCTTCCGAGCGCGGCATCGCCGATCCGTCCACCGGCATTGATGCGCGGGCCGATCAGAAAGCCGAGATGATAGGGGGTCACGGGGCCCGCGAGCCCCGCCTTGCGGAAGAGCGCGGCAAGCCCGGCATTGCTCTGGTGCCGGGCAGCAACCAGCCCCTTCACCACATAGGCGCGGTTGAGCCCCTTCAGCGGCACGACATCGCAGACCGTCGCAAGCGCCACGATGTCAAGCCATTGCAGCAGGTCGAGCGCCAGGATGCGTTTGTTGCCGGCCGCGCGCAACAGCCGCAATGTCGCGACCAGCACCATGAAGACGACGCCGGCTGCGCAAAGATGCCCCTGCCCCGACAGATCGTCTTCACGGTTCGGATTGACGAGCGCATGGCAGGGCGGCAGCTCATGTGTCACCTGGTGGTGATCGATGACGACGACATCGATGTTGCGCGCGGCAGCGGCCGCAAGCGCGTCGTGACTGGTGGAGCCGCAATCGACGGTGACGATCAGCCTGGCGCCATTGTCGATCAGCTGGTTGATCGCCGCTGGATTGGGGCCATAACCTTCAAAGATGCGGTCGGGAATGTAGATGTTCGCCTTGACGCCGAAATGGCTTAGCAAGCGGAACATCAGCGCCGAGGAAGCCGCGCCGTCGACGTCGTAGTCGCCGAAAATCGCCACGCTCTCGCCGCGCTCGATTGCAAGCAAGAGACGGGTTGCCGCCTTCTCGCAATCGGTCAGCGTGTGGGGATCGGGCATCAGGCTGCGGATCGTCGGGTCGAGGAATTCGACCGCTTCGTCAACCGGGACGCCGCGTCCTGCGAGAACGCGGGCGATCAGATCCGGCAGCCCGTGAACCTGCGCCATGGCGAGCGCCCGGTTCTGGCCGGCCTGGTCGAGTCTTGCAACCCAGCGATTGTCGAGTGCGGATTTCTCCACGCCGAGAAACGCGCGCTGTACCGGATCGACGAGATCTGCCATGCCAAACTCCGCTGACTTCATCTGTTCTTTCTACAGGAGCAGCGGAGATAACATAGTGACGGATTTCCAGACACGGATTTTTACCAGAAGATCAGCCAGACGATCACGGCGATGCCGCCGATCTGCACCAACAAGACCGAAAACAGCGTCAGCAGAATGGCCCAGTTGCGGCCTTCCGTATGTTCGTCGTCAAAAGCCTCGTCATGGCTCACTTCACGAATGTCACTGTGCAGCGGCTTGAGGATGTCCGCAAACATCGCAGGGCGGGCTGGCGGCACCTTGCTCGGACTGCCATGCTCTTTTCCGGCGTGGCTGTCCTTGCTCATGAAATGCTCCACGCCGACGACTCACCATCTGTGGTTTTATTTATATCAGTATTTCGGCATTTGGTAATATAGACTTCCGCAAGGGGAGGCTGAACGATTAACAAAAAATCCGCCCTGCCAGAGACAGCGCGGTTCATGCTTCGCAAAACGCTTTAACACTCTGAAGCTGCGCATCGTGCTTTCCGAAAGTCGAATCCGATTTTCGGGCCGACGCGCTAGGCTTCTTCTTTCGGCCGTTCGATACGGATTACCTGCGGCTCGCCGAAGAGATAGCCTTCCGACTTTATCGAAGCGACCGCCCTGCGCACGGACTCCTCCATCGTCGCATGGGTGACGAGAATGATCGTCTGGTGATGCGATGGCGCCAGGTGCTGCGTGGAGCGCTGAACGATCGATTCGAGCGAGATGTGGTTTTCCGCCATGCGGGTGGCGACGCTTGCAAAGACGCCGGTGCGGTCGAGCACAGTCAGGCGGATGAAATATCCGCCCTCGTGGCTCTGCATCTGTGCCTTGCGGTAAGGCTCCAGCGCCTTTGCGGGATGACCGAGCACCGGCACGCGCTGAGCGCCCGGCTGGCTCTTGGCGATATCGGCGATATCGCCAAGCACGGACGAGGCCGTCGCGTTGCCGCCAGCGCCTGGACCGACCATCAGCAGTTCGCCGAGGACGTCGGACTCAATTGCCACCGCATTGGTAACGCCGTCGACTTGGGCGATGACGGAATCGATCGGGACCATGGTCGGGTGTACACGCTGTTCGATGCCGGTCTCGGTGCGCTGGGCAACGCCGAGCAGCTTGATGCGGTAACCGAGTTCGGCCGCGGCGTGGATGTCCTCGATCGAGATATTGGTGATGCCTTCGAGATAGATATCGTCGGCTGCGATGCGATTGCCGAAGGCAAGCGTCGTCAGGATGGCGAGCTTGTGGGCGGTATCGTTGCCCTCGATATCGAAGGCGGGATCGGCTTCAGCATAACCCAGCCGCTGCGCTTCCTTGAGGCATTCGGCGAAGGAAAGCCCCTCCTTCTCCATCTTGGTCAGGATGTAGTTGCAGGTGCCGTTCATGATGCCGTAGATGCGCGAGACGGCGTTACCCGTCAGCGATTCGCGTAGCGCCTTGATGACGGGGATGCCGCCGGCGACCGCCGCCTCGAAATTCAACAACGAGCCCTTCTCTTCCGCGATCGTCGCAAACTCGACGCCGTGATAGGCGAGCAGCGCCTTGTTGGCTGTCACCACATGGAGACCGCGCTGCAGCGCGGCGCGCACCGAGACGTTGGCAGCCCCTTCGGCACCGCCCATCAGTTCGACGAAGACGTCGATATCACCCTTTTCGGCCAGATCCTCAGGCCGATCGAACCAGGTGACGGCAGAAAGGTCGACGCCCCGGTCTCGCGTTTTGTCGCGGGCGGAAACCGCGGTGATCGTAATCGGACGTCCGCAGGTGACGGCAAGCTCGTTGCTTTTCTGCTGAATGATGCGGACAAGCGAGGCGCCAACGGTGCCTAAGCCCGCAATGCCGATTTTGAGGGCATCTGCCATGGATCGATCCTGAAATGTCTGTGTGGCGGCAGCCGCCGAATGCGGCTGCCCAAGAGTTGGAATTAACGGTGGGCGTTCAGCGAGATGACGTTATGCATCGTCTCGTCTGCCGTCGACATGAACTTTTTGATATTGCGCGCAGCCTGACGGATGCGGTGTTCATTCTCGACAAGCGCCAGACGGACATAGTCGTCGCCCATCTCGCCGAATCCGATGCCGGGAGCAACGGCGACGTCGGCCTTCTCGACCAGCAGCTTGGAAAACTCCAGCGAACCGAGATGACGGAACTTTTCCGGAATTTTCGCCCAGGCGAACATGGTGGCTGCCGGCGGCGGCACTTCAAAGCCTGCCTTGCCGAAGCTTTCGACCATGACGTCGCGGCGGCGTTTGTAGACATTGCGCACTTCGGCAATATCGGAGCCGTCGCCATTCAGCGCATGGGTCGCCGCTACCTGGATCGGCGTGAAGGCGCCGTAATCGAGGTAGGATTTGACGCGGGTGAGCGCAGCGATCAGCCGCTCATTGCCGACGGCAAAGCCCATGCGCCAGCCGGGCATGGAGAAGGTCTTCGACATCGAGGTGAACTCGACCGTCACATCCATTGCGCCCGGCACTTCGAGGACCGAAGGCGGCGGAGCGCCGTCGAAATAGATCTCCGAATAGGCAAGGTCGGAGAGCACGATGATGTCATGCTTCTTGGCGAAGGCTACGACGTCCTTGTAGAAATCGAGCGTCGCGACGAACGCCGTCGGGTTCGAGGGATAGTTGAGGATCAGCGCCAGCGGCTTCGGGATTGAGTGCCGAACCGCGCGCTCAAGCGGCGGGAAGAAGGTCTCGTCCGGCTCCACCGACATCGAGCGGATCACGCCGCCGGCCATCAGGAAGCCGAAGGCGTGGATCGGATAGGTGGGATTCGGGCAGAGGATCACGTCGCCGGGCGCGGTGATCGCCTGCGCCATATTGGCGAAGCCTTCCTTGGAGCCGAGGGTGGCGACCACCTGCGTATCCGGGTTGAGCTTGACGCCGAAGCGGCGGGCATAATAGGCGGCCTGGGCGCGGCGCAGACCGGGAATGCCCTTGGAGGAGGAATAACGGTGGGTGCGCGGATCCTGCACGACCTCGCAGAGCTTGTCGACGATCGCCTGAGGAGTGGGAAGGTCAGGGTTTCCCATGCCGAGATCGATGATATCGGCGCCGCCCGCTCGCGCGCTTGCTTTCAAACGGTTGACCTGTTCGAAAACATAAGGCGGCAAACGCCGGACTTTGTGAAACTCTTCCATTTCATTCCCCGTGGAAAGGCGGCATTTCGGGCCGCGGTCGAAGTTCGTTCCGTCTCCCGGCGGCTGCGACACGAACTTCACAATCGCAGCGCCGTATTCATCAGACCCAAGCCAAGCGGCAAATCTTTGACGGAAAGGCCGCACAACCACGCATTATCGGGAAAATCGCATCTTCCGATCCATCCGGAAGGCTTTGCGTCCAAATTGCCTGAAAGGCAAGGCTTATTTGGAAATTTCGGAGAGCGTCTGCGCACCATGTTCGGCGGCGAGGCGGCGCATTTCGGCGACCTTGGCCTGATATTCGGCTTCCGAGATCGCGCCGGCCTTACGCCGGCCGGCAAGCGCGGTCAATTGATGCTGCAGTTCGGCCGCCTGCTCATCGCTCATCTGAACGTTGGCCGCCGTCAGCGGCGCGCCGAAATTCGGATAGCCGTCCGGTGATTTCGTCAGACCGCCTTCAACCGCCTCACCCTTGGTTGCCGGCATGACGACGGCAGTCGGCGCCGCTCGCTTCGCAGCGGCGGCGGCTTTTTCCTCCGCCGTCAGATTGCATCCGGCAAGGACCATCGCCGCCGCTGCGCAGATCAGTGCGGTGCGGTTGAAGGTTGCGATGCGCCGGATGCGGTTCTCGATCATGCCTCAAAATCCAGTTCTGATTGCCTCGACTGTTAAATTTGTCGCAGCCACAAAGCAATAGCACGAGCCGATGCGGGTGGAACTTGTTTTCTCGTTCGGTCACGATGTACAACAAACGGATAAAAAGAGTGCTGCCGCCGGAGGAAATGGTGACCGACAGCAAGCAGGAGAGTGGCGGCCAGAAGAATGGCGACAAGACCGGTTTCGACGCAACCGATCTCGAACCCTATCTGCTGAAGGATCCCGAGACCATGGCGATGAATTTCGCCCGGGCGCTCGAAAATCTCGGCCAGGCCGCCTCGGCTTGGCTTGCGCCGCGCGAACGCGGCGAGATCACCGAAAGCTCCATCGATCCGATGACCGACATGGTCAAGACGCTTTCGAAGGTCAGCGAATACTGGATTTCCGATCCCCGCCGCACCTTCGAGGCGCAGACTCAGCTGATGTCCTCGTTCTTCGGCATCTGGATGCGCTCGATGCAGCGCTTGCAGGGCACGCGTGGGATGCAGGGCGAGTCCCTGCCGCCCGAGCCCGACACCCGCAAGGACAAGCGTTTTTCCGACGAGGATTGGCAGAAAAATCCGTTCTTCGATTTCCTCCGCCAGGTCTATCTCGTCACGAGCGATTGGGTGGACAAGCTGGTGTCGGAGACCGACGGCCTCGACGAACACACCAAGCACAAGGCCGAATTCTACGTGAAGCAGATCACGGCGGCACTTTCGCCGAGCAACTTCATCGCTACCAACCCGCAGCTTTACCGCGAGACCATCGCAACCAACGGCGAAAACCTGGTGCGCGGCATGAAGATGCTTGCCGAGGACATCGCTGCCGGAAACGGCGAGCTTCGCCTTCGACAGACCGACATGACGAAATTCGCTGTCGGCCGTGACATGGCGCTGACACCGGGCAAAGTCATCGCCCAGAACGATATCTGCCAGATCATCCAGTACGAAGCCTCGACCGAAACCGTGCTGAAGCGGCCACTGCTGATCTGCCCCCCCTGGATCAACAAGTTCTATATTCTGGACCTCAACCCTCAGAAATCCTTCATCAAATGGTGCGTAGACCAGGGCCAGACCGTCTTCGTCATATCCTGGGTCAACCCGGATGCGCGTCACGCCGAGAAGGACTGGGGCGCCTATGCCCGGGAAGGCATCGATTTCGCGCTCGAGACGATCGAGAAGGCGACCGGCGAGAAGGACGTCAATGCCGTCGGCTACTGCGTCGGCGGCACGCTGCTGGCCGCGACACTGGCGCTGCACGCCAAGGAGAAGAACCGGCGCATAAAGACCGCGACTCTCTTCACCACTCAGGTCGACTTCACCCATGCCGGCGACCTCAAAGTCTTCGTCGACGAGGAGCAGCTTGCCGCGCTCGAAGAGCATATGAAGGCGGCCGGCTATCTCGACGGCACGAAGATGTCGATGGCCTTCAACATGCTGCGCGCTTCCGAGCTGATCTGGCCTTATTTCGTCAACAGCTACCTCAAGGGTCAGGAGCCCCTGCCCTTCGACCTCTTGTTCTGGAACGCCGATTCGACGCGCATGGCGGCGGCAAACCACGCCTTCTACCTGCGAAACTGCTATC
This sequence comes from Rhizobium sp. CNPSo 3670, assembly GCF_057784555.1. Lineage (NCBI taxonomy): Bacteria > Pseudomonadati > Pseudomonadota > Alphaproteobacteria > Hyphomicrobiales > Rhizobiaceae > Rhizobium > Rhizobium sp. CNPSo 3670. Next base: position 12,271 of record NZ_JBXSOL010000051.1, on the reverse strand, counting down.
TCCGCAATGCGTTGACGCAGAACGAGATGATCCTCGACGGCAAGCGCGTGTCGCTGAAAGATGTGAAGATCCCGATCTATAATCTCGCAACGCGCGAGGACCACATCGCGCCTGCAAAATCGGTCTTCCTCGGCAGCCAGTTCTTCGGCGGCAAGGTCGAATTCGTCGTCACCGGCTCGGGACATATCGCCGGTGTCGTCAACCCGCCCGACAAGAAGAAATACCAATTCTGGACGGGCGGCCCGGCGAAGGGCGACTATGAGACCTGGCTCGAGCGAGCCACCGAGACGCCGGGATCGTGGTGGCCGCATTGGCAGGCCTGGATTGAGACACAGGACAGTAGACGCGTTGCGGCGCGCAAACCCGGCGGCGATGCGCTGAACGCGATCGAAGAAGCACCGGGAAGTTATGTGATGGAACGCACCTGAGACGCCGGCAGGCATCTCTTTTTGAGACATCCCAAGAAACAGCGATATCGCGTAAACAAATTAGAAACCATAATTCGTCATCCTCTCAAAACAGTCGGAAGTCGCAGGCGGCCTAAATTCGGCCCCTTTGCGCCCTTACCGGCCCCGGCGAAGTTTTAGTCAGTCAGTGCCGCCGGCCTGCGTAGCGAGTTTGAAAGACGAGTGTAGTATGGCGTTTGCGGTAGGGACGTTGGATAACGTCGCCCCTCTTGGCGGATCTGCTTTGCGTTCGCACAGATCTCGCGGTTTTCTTTACGGTGCCGTCGGCGCCGGGCTTTTAACCTCAACATGGCTGATCGCGACCTTGGCAACGATGCATTCGGTCGCCGCGCCCTTCTCTCCAGCAGGTAGCCTGGCACAGATCGGCGCCACCCCGAAGGTGGCATCGTCAACTCGCCTTGAAAGGTTGATCCATGTCGGCAAGGGTGACCGGCTGACCGCCTTCAACGCGAAGCCGAAGATGCCGCTGACGGCAAGTCTCATCCAGGCTCACGCCGAAAATACCGCCGCTGCCGCAACGGCATTGGCGGCTCTTACGAAGAACAATCGGCTCGTCACGGCTGCCGAGCAATCGGTCGTCGCTGCAATTTCCGACAGCGCCAAGTTCCGCAAGGATGATGCGATCGCGCCGCCGCCGGTCGAACTCGCCTCGGCAGAGATTGAAGAAGACGACGGCAACCGCATCATCGTTCCGTCAAAGGAGGCCGTCGCCGCGGCCCAACTCCAGGCAATGCTCGCGCTTGCCGATGCCGACCCCCGGCAGATTGCATCCGCCCCGATCGAGCCGGTCGCCTCTCCTGTCGGGACCGCCTCGGCTCCCGCGACAGAATCCGCACCGGTGGAGGTCGCGGCGGCAGAGGATCAACCCTTCGATCTCGTCCTGTCACCCGATACAGGTTCCGTGCCGTTGCCGATGGCGCGTCCGGACGGACTTGTCGGCAAACCGGCGCCGGCCGCCAAGGGTGCGCTGCGCTCTGCCGGGCCTGTCCTGGCCTATGCCCAGCCGAACTCGCCGATCGAGGACGATGAGGACGATGCCGTGCCGCGCTACGACAAGCCGGTCTTCTCGCCGAAACTGCGGGCAGGTGTCGCGATCTATGATATCGAAAACAGCACCGTTTACTTGCCGAATGGCGAACGGCTGGAGGCTCATTCCGGTCTCGGAAAGATGCGCGACAACCCGCGCTACGTCGACAAGAAGATGCGCGGACCGACGCCGCCGCATACCTATGTCCTCACGATGCGCGAGGCCCTCTTTCACGGTGTCGAAGCGCTGCGCTTGACACCGGTGGAAGGCTCGGATGCCATCTATGACCGCGTCGGCCTGCTTGCCCACACCTATATGCTCGGCAAGAACGGCGATTCCAATGGCTGCGTTTCCTTCAAGGATTACAAGCGCTTCCTGGCCGCTTACAAACGTGGCGAGATCAAGCAGCTCGTGGTGGTGCCGCGGCTGAACAACAAGCCGGCTTCGACGCTCGCTTCGCTGTTTTCGTCGCGTAGCTGATTTAGAGCAGGTGGGCAAGCAGCCGCTTGCCCCCCGCAGCCCTACTTCAGCCAGACTGCTATCCGCTCCACCGCCTCGGCGATCTCTCCTTGCGAACCCGCATAGGAGAGACGCAAGGTTCGATGTCCCTCCAGCGGATCGAAATCCAGCCCCGGCGTCGCCGCGACGTTGATTTCTGCAAGCATGCGTTTGGCAAAACCCATGCTGTCATTGGTGAAGCGCGAGACATCGATATAGGCGTAGAAGGCACCGTCCATCGGCGAAGCGGGCGCAAGGCCGATCCTGGGCAGGCGGTCGAGCAGCAGCGCTCGGTTTGCGGCATAGCTCGCCTTGACATGATCAAGCTCTTCGCTTGCGCCAAGTGCGGCCACCGCTGCGATCTGGGAGAGCTCGGGCGGCGAGATATAGAGGCTCTGCGCCACGCGCTCGATCGGCCGCACCAGGCGCTCCGGCAGCACCATCCAACCGATTCGCCAGCCGGTCATGCAGTAATATTTGGAGAAGGAGTTGATGACGATCGCCTCGTCGGTCAGCTCGAGCGCGCTCGCCTCCTCGCCGGCGAAGGTCAGTCCGTGATAGATCTCATCGGAGATGAAGGCGATGGATTGGGCCGCGCAGTAGTCCGCAAGCGCCTTCAACCCGTTACGGCCGGTCACCGTGCCGGTCGGATTTGCGGGACTTGCAAGCAGTACGCCTTTGAGCCTGACGCCGCTTTGCTGCTGTGCCGCCTCGAGGCTCTCGGGTGTCAGGGTAAAGTGCGTCTCGGCCGTCACCGGCACTTCGAGAACCTTCAGCCCCAGCGCGCCGAGAATGTTGCGATAAGCGGGATAACCCGGTCTCGCGATCGCCACGGCATCGCCGGCATCGAAAAGCGACAGAAAGGCGAGATTGAACCCTGCCGAGGAGCCTGTGGTTATGGCGATGCGCTTGGGATCGATCTCCAGGCCGTGATGGTCACTGTAGTGCCAAGCAAGTGCGGATTTCAGCCGCGCCGTCCCCAGCGCATCCGTATAACCGATCCGGCCTTCGACGAGGGCGGCGTTTGCCGCTTCGAGGGCAGCTCGAGGCGCGGGATGCGAAGGTTGGCCGACCGCCATCGAGATGACGGGATAGCCGGCTGCCCGCCGCTTCGTCGCCTCCGCCAACACGTCCATGGCATGAAAAGGCTCGACTTCGCTGCGTTTCGATATGGAAAACAAGATCGCTTCTCGCTCGGCTTCTTGGCTGTTGGCCAGACAATTGCCGCATTAATCGGCTCATCACAATCCCGCGAGGGCGGCGCAGGGATGAAAATTCCTGTTTGAGCAGAACTCGACGCACCGTAACTTGACGCGACGCGTTCAAGTCCATAACCCGGCGACGGTTTCTCGACCAAGCCCACATCGCCGATGACGAGGATATCATGGCCTTCTTCTCAAAAAGCTTCACCGCACTGGCGCTCGCCGCATCGATCGCGCTCCCGTTTCCGGCGGCAGCGCTCGACGATCAGCAGAAGAAGGAGTTCGGCGAATTCATCAAGCAATATCTAATCGAGAACCCGGAGATCATGCTCGACGTCCAGGAGGCGCTGCAGAAGAAGCAGGAAGCCGCGCGGCTGGCGAAAGCCAATATGGCAATCGAGGAGAACACCGCGAATATCTTCAATTCGAAGGATGACGTCGCGCTCGGCAATCCCAAGGGCGACGTGACGGTCGTCGAATTCTTCGATTATAACTGCACCTACTGCCGTCACGCGCTTCCCGACATGCAGGCGATGTTGAAGAAGGACACGAACGTTCGCTTCGTGCTCAAGGAATTCCCGATCCTCGGGCCGGATTCGGTTGCCGCCCACAAAGTGGCCGACGCCTTCCGCAGGCTGGCGCCTGCGAAATATGCCGACTTTCATGTCGCCCTTCTCAGCAGCGAAGGCCGCGCCTCGGAAGACAGTGCGATCGCCGTCGCAGTCTCTCTCGGCGTTAGCGAGGACAAGATTCGCGCCGAGATGGCTAAGAGCCCGAATGACGGGATCGTTCAGGCGACCTATCAGCTTGCCTCGAGCCTCGGCATCAGCGGCACCCCCTCTTACGTAATCGGCAACGAGCTGGTCCCGGGCGCAGTCGGGCTCGACGATCTCGAAGCCAAGGTCAAGAACATGCGCAGCTGCGGCAAGACCGCCTGCTGAGGAAGCGGGCAGCCGACCGGCCGCTCATCAAATCGCCAGAATCGAAGCGTTTCAGCCATGTGGACAAATGTGGCGTGATTCCTGCCGGCCAACCCGTAAGGGCTTTCATTCAGCCCTCGCGGAGTCTATAGGTTGCCGTCGTGCATTTACGGAACATTCGATGACGCAAACGATTTTTGTCCTGAACGGCCCAAACCTGAACATGCTGGGCAAACGAGAGCCCGGCATTTATGGCGGCAAGACGCTCAAGGACATCGAGGCAAACTGCAAGGCAGCCGGGCGCGAACTCGGCTTTGATATCGATTTCCGTCAGAGCAACCACGAAGGCACGCTTGTGGACTGGATCCACGAGGCCGACGAAAAGGCCGCCGGTGTCGCCATCAATGCAGGCGCCTACACGCATACGTCAGTCGCGCTGCATGACGCGATCCGCGCTATTTCGATTCCCGTCGTCGAGCTCCACATATCCAACGTCCATACGCGGGAAGAATTCCGCCACGAGTCGATGATCGCACCGGCATGCAAGGGCGTGATCTGCGGCTTCGGGCCTCATAGTTACATCCTGGCGCTGCAAGCGCTGAAGAACATCACGGCATAAGAAGAAGACAGGGCAACACCATGGCTGAAAAGAAATCGGGTATCGATCAGGCACTGATCCGCGATCTCGCCAACATCCTCAACGAGACGGATCTGACGGAGATCGAGGTCGAGCAGGACGACTTGCGCATCCGCGTTTCGCGCGGCGGCACGCCGCAATACGTCCAGGCACCGATCGCTGCACCGGCCTTTGCCGCTGCTCCGGCAGCAGCCGCCGCTCCGGCAGCAGCCGCTGCCGCGCCTGCCGCAGCCCCCGGCCGCAACCCGGCGAATGTCGTCAATGCGCCGATGGTTGGCACCGTCTATATGGCGCCGGCTCCGGGCGCACGTCCGTTCATCGAAATCGGCGCCACCGTCAAGGAAGGCCAGACGCTCATCATCATCGAAGCGATGAAGACGATGAACCAGATTCCTTCGCCGAAGTCGGGCAAGGTGACCGAGATCCTCGTCGACGACGGACATCCCGTCGAATACGGCCAAGCTCTCGTCGTCATCGAATAGGCCCAAGCCCATGATTTCGAAAATCCTTATCGCCAATCGCGGGGAAATTGCCCTTCGCGTGCTTCGGGCCTGCAAGGAGCTCGGCATTGCCTGCGTCGTGGTGCATTCCACCGCCGACGCCGATGCCATGCACGTGCGCCTTGCCGACGAAAGCGTGTGCATCGGTCCGCCCTCCTCGCGCGAGAGCTACCTCAACATCCATCAGATCGTCGCCGCCTGCGAGATCACCGGCGCCGATGCCGTGCACCCGGGTTACGGCTTTCTGTCGGAGAACGCCAAGTTTGCCGATATCCTGGAAGCGCACGGCATCACCTTCATCGGGCCGACGGCGGATCACATCCGTATCATGGGCGACAAGATCACCGCCAAGACGACGGCGCTGGAACTCGGCATTCCCGTCGTTCCCGGCTCGGACGGCGAAGTGAAGACAGAAGAGGATGCGCTGCGGACGGCCGCCGAAATCGGCTATCCCGTGCTGATCAAGGCAACGGCCGGCGGCGGCGGGCGCGGCATGAAGGTTGCCAAGAGCGAGGCCGATCTCATCGAGGCCTGGTCGACGGCGCGCACGGAGGCGGCAGCGGCCTTCGGCAACGATGCCGTTTACATGGAAAAATACCTCGGCAAGCCACGCCACATCGAAATCCAGGTCTTCGGTGACGGTGAAGGCAATGCCATTCATCTCGGCGAACGCGACTGCTCGCTGCAGCGCCGCCACCAGAAGGTCTGGGAAGAAGCGAATTCGCCTGCGCTCAATGTCGAGCAGCGCATGAAGATCGGCCAGATCTGCGCCGATGCCATGAAGAAGCTGAAATATCGCGGCGCCGGCACGATCGAATTCCTCTACGAGAACGGCGAATTCTATTTCATCGAAATGAACACCCGTTTGCAGGTGGAGCATCCGATCACGGAAGCGATCACCGGCATCGACCTGGTGCATGAGCAGATCCGCGTCGCCTCCGGCGGCGGCCTGTCTGTGACGCAGGACGAGGTGCATTTCTCCGGCCATGCCATCGAATGCCGGATCAATGCCGAGGATGCGCGCACCTTCGTGCCCTCCCCCGGCACGATCACGCATTTCCATGCGCCGGGCGGCCTTGGCGTGCGCATCGACTCCGGCGCCTACCAAGGTTACAAGATCCCGCCCTATTACGACAGCCTCATCGGCAAGCTGATCGTGCACGGCCGCACGCGCGTCGAATGCATGATGCGCCTGCGCCGCGCGCTCGACGAATTCGTCGTCGACGGCATCAAGACGACGCTGCCGTTGTTCCAGGATCTCGTCTCCAACCAGGATATCGCCAACGGCGACTACGATATCCACTGGCTGGAACATTACCTCGCCAACACGCCAGCGGCATAGGACAGGAATGGCAGGATCGCGCAGGAAGTCACCAGGCATAACCCCTGACATCCTCCTGCGCGCCTATTCCATCGGCCTCTTTCCGATGGCCGAGTCTGCCGACGACCCGGAGATCTTCTGGGTCGAACCGGAATTGCGCGGCGTTCTGCCGCTTGGTGATTTCCACATATCGAAAAGCCTCGCCAAACGTGTGCGCAGGAAACCCTTCGAAATCCGCTTCGATCACGATTTCGACCAGGTGATCGCGGCTTGCGCGGAGGAAACATCGGGACGCCCGAGCACCTGGATCAACCAGACGATCCGGTCGCTTTATTCCACGCTGTTCGAAATTGGTCATGCGCATACCGTTGAAGCCTGGGAAGGCGATCAACTGGTCGGCGGCCTCTACGGTGTCTCGCTGGGTTCGGCCTTTTTCGGCGAAAGCATGTTTTCACGCCGGACGGACGCCTCGAAAATCTGCCTTGTACACCTGGTCGATCGGCTGAGGGAAAAGGGTTTCACGCTGCTCGACACGCAATTCACCACCGAACATCTGAAAACGTTCGGAGCGATCGACGTGCCGAAGGCCGAGTATGCCGTGCTGCTCGCCGCAGCGATGGAATCGCCACACCTTAGTTTCTAAAGTCGATCGACGTCCTCGTGCGCAGGACCATCCGGGCGGTTTTCACGTATCCTACCGCATGCCGTTCGGCCCTAGCCTTCAGATTTAACCATCGATTAGCGCGCCGGCGCCTTGGCGCTGTCAGGTGCCGGGACGTCTGAGCTTGTCTTGCAGTCCTTCAGCCAGACGTCGTAGATCGGGTGTTCAACGGCGTTGAGGCCGGGGCTGTCGGCGAACATCCAGCCGGTGAAGATGCGGCGGATCTTGCGGTCGAGGGTGATTTCGTCGACCTCGACGAAACCGTCGATCTTCTGCGCTTCCGCCTGGTCGCGGGAATAGCAGGCCTTCGGCGTCACCTGCAGGGCGCCGAACTGTACCGTCTCATTGACATAGACATCAAACGTCGTGATGCGGCCGGTGATCTTGTCGAGGCCGGAGAACACGGCAACCGGATTGTTGATGCGCGCGGCATGCGCCGCACCCGGTGGAAGCAGAGCCGAGAGCGCCAGCAGCGATCCGGCGCCACGCAGGACCATGTTCCGCGTGAAGAGCTTCATATGCACCCGTCTCCAGACATTTTCAGTTCACGGCCGCGCTCCAGCGCAGCCTACCTGCGGGTAAAGGTCAATTGTGGCCAAAAGCCGGGCTTGCGATCGCCCGGTCGAGCCGTCTCAGTTGCCGGGCGTCCAGGCGTCATAATCGCCGGTGACGCGCGGCCGCTCGCCGGGAACCGCGAGTGAGCCCGGCGGACGGTAAGCCTGCGGCGAACCGGTGAGGTTCGGACGATGCGCCTTCTGCCATTCCTTGGCGACATAGTTTTCCTGGGACGGCGGAACATCGGTGCGATGATGCATCCAACCATGCCAGCCCGGCGGAATGGCGGAGGCTTCGGCATAACCCTTGTAGATCACCCAGCGCTTCGGCAGGCCATAGGAAGACATGCCGCCTTCATAATAGACGTTGCCGAATTCATCCTCGCCGACGCGCTTGCCAAAACGCCAGGTCGCAAAACGCGTGCCTATCGTCTGACTGTTCCACCAGGTGAAGATTTGAACCAGAAGATTCCGCATGTCTTTTCCTTGTGCCCGCCAGTGCGGGCCAAACCAGAATTTAGCTCCTCGCTTATGCCGTCGCCAAGCCGAATTGTCCAGCGATTCCACGAGAGGCAGGGGTCATTTCAAGGCCATCTTGAAGCCAATATGCGAAGGCTTGAAGCCAAGCCTTTCATAGAAACGATGGGCATCCTTGCGTATGGCATTCGAGGTCAGCTGTACCAGCCGCACGCCGCGGCCTTTTGCCTCTGAGATGGCGAATTCGATCATTCCAGTACCAATCCCCTGCCCGCGCATGTCGGCCCGCGTCTACACCGCCTCGATGATCATCGTCGACGAACCGCGGCCGGTCAGCGAGGTCGTGAGCATCGTCTGGAACGTCCCGACGACCTCGCGGCCGCGCTCTGCGACATAAAGCGTCTGGTTGAGAGAATCCTCGATGACGGCAAAGGCCTTGGCATAATCGGCAAAAGCCTCGGCATCCGTCGTATCGCCGTGACCGCCGAGAGGATCGGAGGCAAACAGCGCCACAAGCGCCGGCAGATCGTCCCTGTGCGCTTCGCGAATGAGAATATCGGACAACTCGACCGCCACGGGATCAATGCCCTTCCAGCGGTTTTTCGAAAATCAGCGAGGGAATGCCGGATTGTCCGAGCGCACTGTTCTCGTTGCGGCCGACTTCGGTGAAACCATGCGCCTTGTAGAAGGCGATCGCCGCCGCATTCTGCGGCTCGACTTCCAGACGCATGATCTCGGCATCCGGAAAGCAGGATTCGAGCTCGGCGAAGATATCGCGGCCGATGCCCTGGCGCTTCAGCGACGGGCTGACGTAGAGGAGATGCAGCATGACCGTCTTCGTCAGCGCCTGCGACATCGCTGCATAACCCACGCCGCCGATGTTGCGGCCGTTATCGGCGACGAGGAACTCGGCATCCCTGCGCACCAGCCGCGCCTTGAGCGCTGCCGGCGTAAAGAGATGGGCGATCAGATCGTCCACCTTTGTTTTGCCGTGGAGCTCGTCATAGGTGGCGTGAAAGCTCTCCACCAGAAGAGCGCGCACCTTCTCGAGGTCGCGCTCGCCGGCGGTGCGGACGAAATACACCGCCTATTCCTCGATTCCGAGCTTCGCCTTGACGAGCGCCTGGACCGCCTGCGGATTGGCCTTGCCGCCGGTCGCCTTCATCACCTGGCCGACGAACCATGCCGCCATGGTCGGCTTCGCCTTGACCTTTTCGACCTGTTCGGGATTGGCGGCGATGATCTCGTCCACGGCCTTTTCGATGGCGCCGGTATCCGTCACCTGCTTCATGCCGCGCGATTCGACGATCTCGGCGGGATCGCCGCCTTCGGTCAGCACGATCTCGAAGAGATCCTTGGCGATCTTGCCGGAGATGGTCCCAGCCTTGATGAGGTCGATGATGGCGCCGAGCTGGGCCGGCGACACCGGCGTCTGTTCGATGTCCTTGCCGGTACGGTTGAGCGCGCCGAGCAGGTCGTTGATCACCCAGTTTGCCGCCGTCTTGCCGTCGCGGCCGGCGGCCACGGCCTCGAAATAATCGGCGATCGCCTTTTCGGAAACGAGTACGGAGGCATCGTAGACCGACAGGCCGAGTTCACGCACGAAGCGCTCCTTCTTGTCGTCGGGCAGCTCCGGCAGATCGGCTTCGAGCGCCTTGATGAAGGCATCGTCGAATTCGAGCGGCAGCAGATCCGGATCGGGGAAGTAGCGATAATCATGCGCGTCTTCCTTGGAGCGCATGGAGCGCGTCTCGCCCTTGTTCGGATCAAAGAGGCGTGTCTCCTGATCGATCGTGCCACCGTCTTCCAGAATGCCGATCTGGCGGCGCGCTTCGTATTCGATCGCCTGGCCGATGAAACGGATCGAGTTGACGTTCTTGATTTCGCAGCGCGTGCCGAAAGCCTCGCCCGGACGGCGGACGGAGACGTTGACGTCGGCGCGCATCGAGCCTTCGTCCATGTTGCCGTCGCAGGTGCCGAGATAACGCACGATCGAACGCAACTTGGTCATATAGGCTTTGGCTTCGTCGGACGAGCGCATATCGGGCTTGGAGACGATCTCCATCAGCGCCACGCCGGACCGGTTCAGATCGACATAGGACATGGTCGCGTGCTGGTCGTGCATCGACTTGCCGGCATCCTGCTCCAGATGCAGGCGCTCGATGCCGATCTCGATATCCTCGAACTGGCCCTGACGATCCGGCCCGAGCGAAATGACGATCTTGCCCTCGCCGACGATCGGATCCTTGTACTGCGAGATCTGATAGCCCTGCGGCAGGTCAGGGTAGAAGTAGTTCTTGCGGTCGAAGACCGAACGCTTGTTGATCTCCGCTTTGAGGCCGAGACCGGTGCGCACGGCCTGCTTGACGCATTCCTCGTTGATGACGGGCAGCATGCCGGGCATCGCGGCATCGACCAGCGAAACGTTCGAATTCTGCGGCTTGCCGAATTCCGTCGAAGCGCCGGAGAAGAGCTTCGAATTGGACAGCACCTGGGCATGGACTTCCATGCCGACGATGACTTCCCAGTCGCCGGTGGCGCCGGGAATGAAGCGTTTCGGATCGGGCGTGCGGACGTCGACAATGGTCATCTGAGGCTCTTTGCAGGCTGTTCTTTTCCACTGGTGAGGTAAAGGAAATGGCATTCCGGTGCAAGGCTTTCCCCATCGCGGACCGCGCTTTGAGGGGCGACATTTGCCGCGAGTTAACCGAGGCATGGCAGTGTAGCCGCATGACGATGCCCGACATCACAAAAATGGCCGCACTGTTTCTGGCGCTGAACCTCATCGTCTTTTCGATCTATTTCCTCGACAAGCAGGCGGCGCGCAATGGCGGGTGGCGCATCAGCGAGCGCACGCTTCTGACTCTTGCGCTGATCGGCGGCAGCCTCGGTGCGGTGGCGGCACAGCAGATCCTGCGCCACAAGACGAGAAAGGAGCCGTTCCGGTCGATCCTGGCGGCGATCCTGATCCTTCACGGCGCCTTGGTCATGATGCTGGCCTTCGCGCCGTTATAGGCCCCTCACCTTCATCTGGATTTTTAAACGTCAGAATTCCTGCCCATAGCCGCCTTGGCTGTCCGAAACCAGCGGCTTCGTCAGCCCGACAGAGGGCACGTCGCGGTCAAGCTTCGGATTATAGGCGACCGACAGCCAGTGGACGCCATAACCATGCTTCCGAAAAAAGCCGATTGCCTCGCTATTGCCGGAATGGGTCTGCACCGCCGCCGTCTCGAAGCCTTGGCCGGCGATATCCTTCTCGATGCGTTCGAGAAGGGCTGAGCCGAGTCCCTGCCGGGTGAAGATGGGTTCGATCCAGAAATCCGAGATGGTTTCGTCCAATCCCTCGCGTGCAGCCCAGCCTGCGACCTGGCCGTTCTGCTCGATGACGGTGATTGTCAGCCAGTCGTTCTCCACGAAGTTGCGAAAGGCGTTGCGCGCCGCGTCGATCATCGCATCCGATTCGCCAATCGACGCCATCGCCTTTTGCCAGGCCCTGAGCCCGATCTCGCTCAACAGTTCCGCTTCCCCGTCGCGGGCATTGCGAATGTGGATCAACGACACCTCCGCGTTACCCCTCCAACTAGAGCACTGAGTCGCGGAATTTACCAGTAGCTGCAAAGGGAGGATCAACCGAAACCAAGGTTTTTGACCGGATTTCACCGACAGGGATGCTCTTGACCGCTTTTTCGGGGCTGAATAATAGATATTTTATGTTGAGCCAGTCTGAGACCCGGTAAAGGCCCTGCCCGCAAGTTTTCTTGCGCGCATGGGCCCGAAAAAACGAAGCCCTGACGCTCGAATGAGCGCCAGATCGTTTTTGTGCGCCCCTACGGCGCGACACCGGATCTCACAACATGGACATTTCCCGCACGGAGCAGCGCATCCTGCATCTCATGGCCCAAGGCGGCCGCATCGAAATTACCCGCGACGACTACAGAAAGATCGAAAACGTCAGTTGCTTCACCCGCGACAGCTGGCTCTTTCCCGGCGTCGACCTCGATCTCTTC
>NZ_JBXSOL010000050.1:0-24991 GCF_057784555.1 Rhizobium sp. CNPSo 3670 | reverse complement strand
CTTCCTCCATAGACAAACAATGACGACGTTGTCGGCTCTGGCCGAACCGGATTGATGAGGTCCGGGTGCAAAGTCGCGCCTTGCGCGAATGATCTGGTTCGAGCGTTTTTCGATTTCAAGAGGAGCAGGAGAAAAATTAGCACTCTCTACCGGCGACTGCTAGCAGCTCTCCCCGGGAACAGAAGGCCCGCTCCTGCGTTCGGCATAATGACGATCTCGTCCCCTCGGCTCGAAGGCGAGTTCAAACTGTACATGGCTTGAATCCGGATGTCGGCGTTCCTAGCTCTCAGGCGATCGAGGCTCGAAGAGCTCGATCACCGTCCCACGTCTTTAGGAGTGAGTGACATGGAAGAGAAGACCAATATAATCAAAGACCTCACTATCGAGGAACGCGAGGAGATCTTCGTCGATATCGCTCGCACGCTGGAGGATACGGCGCGCGAGGCGCTTGTCGAAGGCAATACGCACTTTGCCGTACTCTCCAACAACATGGCGGAAGCAATCCGCGTCAATGCCGACGAACTCGCTCGCGACGATCCCGAGAATGCCGAGCGTGTGTTGCTTCAGGCAACGGCCATGATCTCGCAGTTCGAGGCCGTGCACCCTTATCGCATGGTGAGCATGGCCGTTCACTGATTGCCGGCAGCACGGTTCGGCTCGACCGCCCGCCCGAATCAATCGCCAGCATGCGGAACTCTCGCCGCTGGCGGAGGTTATTGGATCACAGCATCGAAAGGAGATCCATGACCACTTCCCCAACCAACATGTCTCCCGAGAGCGGAACCGACGATGCGCGCTCCTTCGACACGCATCAAGCCGAGGCCGATCGCCAGGCGGCATTGGAAGCCGCTCGACGCAACGCGCGTTCGACGGTTGATCGCGATAGCGGTACTGAGACACCAAGCCTGAAACTCGCGAAGGAGTATCTCAGCCTCGGCGGGCGCCGCCGGTCCAAAATTGATGACAACATCACCACTGTTCGCCAATGGGAGGAGGATCCCCCGGCGGCCGAAAGCTTCTGGAAAGAGCGGGTGGAGACCCTCCCAAAGGATGAGCGCAAGCAAGTGGAAGATTTTCTTCCCACCATCAACACGCCTTGAAAGACGAAGCTGCGCTGAGAGCCGTCGGGAGCGCCGGAGCCAGACGAACGCTGCAAGGTCAGGTCGAAACTGGAGAAGATCATGGCCATAGACAAACACGAGCAGATACGGCGGCGCGCCTATGAAATCTGGGAAGCCGAAGGTCGCCCTGAAGGTTCGGACCTGCGTCATTGGATGCAGGCCTGCGACGAGCTGGCTGGCGAAGACGAGCATGAGACGCTGCAAGACCTGCTTGATCAAGACGACAGAGATGATGCGGCCTTGCTTCAAGGAGCCGGGGAAAGCGGTGACCTCGACCCGCCGCAAGCCGGCCTTGCTCAAGTTGCCGGGGCGACGACACCCGATATCGAGATAACAACGGGAGAGAAGCCTTCCCGGCGGAAAATCAGAAGGACCGAAGGACCGTAACCGCGATGCAGCATCTCGACCATGCCATGCAAATCGCCATAGAGGCGCATGAAGGGCAGGTGGACAAGACCGGCCGGCCATTCTTCGAGCATTGCCAGCGGGTCGCGCTTCTCGTGTCGGGAGAGGAGGCGCGAACGGTCGCCTATCTTCACGACGTCGCCGAGAAAGGCAGCGGCTGGACGCTCGACAGGTTGAGGGAGGATGGCTTCCCGCCGGCGATCATCTCCGCGGTGGATGCCTTGACACGGCGGTCCGAGGAGACTGATGACGAATTCGTCAGACGCGCCGCATCGAATCCGCTGGCCCTGCCAGTCAAACAGGCCGACCTTGAAGACAATCTCCGACAGGCCGAACAAGCCGGCGAGAAAACCGAAAAATACCAGCGCGGTCTGGATCTCCTGCACGACATCCGGAACGAACGCTAGGTCTGGGCGACGCCGAAATCTCAAGGAATGTCCTGCCGGGGTCGTCTTGCTTCACCTGGTATTTTCCGCGTCGCCCGCAACCGTTCTTCAACCATAGAACGTGGCGCACCCTGGCGCCGACCTGGGGTGAGGGGCGTGTTAACCCGTACGACTTATAGTCGCGTCCATGTGGACGAAGCGGGAACGGTCGTGTCCGGCGAATTGCACACAATCTTGGCAATGGATAGCACGTTGGCAGGCCTGCATGGCGTCGGTCACGCCCTTGAGCGGCATGGTATCGTGCTGCGCCTTCACCTCGATCGAGCTGAGTTTCACGATTTGGCCGTCAAAAGACCGCTGCCGGCGCTCATTCTGCTGGACGCCCTGTCGCCGGAGGGACGCGGTCTCGAAGACTGCCGGCGTCTCAAATCAAACCCCATAACGTGTGATATTCCGGTCATCATCGTGGTCTCGCCGGAGGATGAGGAGGGCAGGATCGGAGCGCTTGCCGCCGGTGCTGTCGATTGCGTTTCCAATCTTGTCTCCGCCGCGGAGCTCGTCGCCCGCATTAACCGACATATCGAGCTCGGCGCAGTCCAGGCGGACCTGCGGCGGCGCAACGAGCAACTCGATACGGCGCTTGCCAGCATGGGACAAGGCGTCTGCCTGTTCGACGAGGCCGGCCGGCTGCTGCTTTCAAACAACCGTTATGCCGAAGTCTACGGACTTGATCCCTCCGTCATCCATCCGGGACAGTCACTCGAAGACATACTCAAGCTGAGACAGGGGGTCGGCGCCGTTCCCGCCACCTCGACCTCGGAATATCTCGCCTGGGCCGAAGCGACCAACAGGGGCGATACGCCCCGAGACTGGATCAAGGAACTCAAGTCGGGCCAGATCATCCGCGGCTATCATCAGCGCACGTCGGACGGCGGCTGGGTATCGACCCATGAGGACATCACGCAGGCTTGGCAGGCTGAAAAAGCTCTTGCGAAGGCGCATGTCCAGGCAGAACGCGCTGAGCAGGAGGCGCGGGCGGCGCATGCACGTCTTCTGGCGGCTTTCGAAGTCGTCCCCGAGGGCCTCGTATTGTTCGACGAGGAAGACCGCTTCGTCCTGTGGAACCAGAGATATGAGCAGCTTTACGCCGAAAGCGGCGATATGCTCGTGAAAGGCATGCGCTTCGAAGACCGCCTGCGTGCTGGTCTCGAACGCGGCCAATATCCGGAAGCGGTCGGGCGCGAGGAGGAATGGCTGGCGGAGAGGCTGGCCCATCATGCAAAGCCCACCAGCAAACACGAGCAGCGCCTACCCGGAAACCGCTGGATACGGATCGAAGAACGCCAGATCTCAGAAGGCGGCAGTGTCGGCATACGTGTCGATATTACCGACCTTAAAATGCAGGAGGCGTCGTTCAGGCTTCTGTTCGAAGGCAACCCGATGCCGATGTGGGTTTACGATCATGAAACGTCGAGATTTCTCCACGTAAACCAGGCTGCCATCGATCACTACGGCTATCGTCTGGAGCGATTCCTGACGATGCGGCTGTCCGATATCGAGGCGCAGGAAAGTAACCCGCCGCAGGGCGTCGTTTTCGATGTCGAGGATCCTGCCTCGTCCCACTCTTCCCGCCATCTCAAGGGAGATGGCACGGCCATCGAGGTTACCGTCTATTCCACCTGCCTGAACTACAAGGGTCAGGCGGCATCGCTGATGGCTGTCGTCGACGTCACCGAGGCCAAGCGCGCCGAAAAGGCATTGCTGCAGCACCGCGACACGCTTGAAGAGATGGTGCGCTCCCGCACGGTCGAGCTGGCGCGGCAGACAGAAGTGCTCGAACGCATGCTCGAACAGGAAAAGCAGATCAACGAATTGCAGCGGCAATTCGTCTCGATGGCGTCGCATGAATTTCGCACCCCGCTTGCGGTGATCGACGGCGCGGCGCAACGGCTCATCCGGCGCAAAGAGGCAGCGACGCCGGAGTTTCTTTGCGAAAAAGCCGATCAGATCCGCGGTTCGGTTTCGCGCATGCTCGAACTGATGGAAAGTATCCTTGCTGCCGGGCGGTTGGACCACGGAAGGATCAATATCGTGCACAAGCCGTGCTCGATCGCGGAAATTATCGAAATCTGCGGCGCCCGCCAGGAGAGCATCCGGCGCACCCACCGTTTTCTCCTCGACCTCGATCGGCTTCCTTCGACCATTTATGGGGATCATCCTGCGCTCGACCAGGTCTTCAGCAATCTCTTCTCGAACGCCGTGAAATATGCGCCGGACTCTCCAAACGTCCACGTCACCGGATGGCAGGAAGGGGACAGCGTTTGCATCACTGTCCGCGACGAAGGCATCGGCATCGACGCCGATGACCTCCCGAAGATGTTCCAGCGTTATTTCCGCGCCAGAAGTTCCACCGGCATTGCCGGCACTGGCATCGGCCTTAATCTCGTCAAGCAGATCATCGAACTTCACGGCGGATCAATAGAAGTGGCAAGCAGTCGTGGGAACGGCACGACATTTACACTTCGGATTCCGATCGGCGCGGAGATGTCGGATGAACTGCGCGTTGCTGCTGCCCGCTAGGCAAGGAGGCGGGAATCAGGCCCGCTGGCGGAGGCGTTGAAAAAGGCCATCAGAAGCGTTGGCCTTCATCGCGCCAAGCGCGGATCTCCTCCGGCGTCGTGACCTGACGGCCGGCGCGCTGTGCCTTGATCTCGGCGACCAGCGCATTGATATCGTTTGACGGTGGAGTTCGGCAAGCCGGTCCGCGTCGATGAAATTGTCTTCTACTTTCGCGCAGACTTCCCGCATGATTCCTGGTGGAAAGAGGTGAGCGTCACCTTCTCGAGCGGCAAGACCTCTCGTTTCCCGCTCGTCAAATCCGGCGCGGCGCAGGGCTTTTCCATCGAGCCTTGCATAGTCGAATGGGTTGAACTACACGGCCTCATCAGGGCCGAGGACATCTTGCCCTTTCCGGCGCTGACGCAGATCGAAATCTGGGGAACGGAGGTGGCCGGCGCTGCAACCTTCGGCATCGATGATGAGGTCGGGCGCGCGCCCCTTCCTCTTTCTCTATGAGCCCGGGGCCGGTTTCGTCCGGGCCGCGCTCGGCGGGCTGTCATGCAGGCGGTTCCAGGCGCGACGGAGTTGCCGGGCCGAGCCGAAGCCGGCGCGCATTGCCACGGCCTCCATATCCAGCCTTGAGCCGGCGAGCATCTCCCGGGCGAGTGCTACGCGCATGCGGTTGACGAAATCCGTGACACTCATGCCGGTATGTTCGTTGAACAGCCGTGAGAGGTTTCGCGGGCTGGCGCCGCTGAGGCGCGCGAGCGAGGCTACCGACCAGTCGCGGGAAGGATCGGCGGCGACTGCATCCTGAACACGATGGATGGCCGGGTGGATATGGTTGCGGCCTTCGAGCCAGGGCGAAAGCTGCGGATCCGAGCCGCCGCGCCTGAGATAGACGACGAGATAGCGCGCCACCGCAAGCGCACAGGCATGTCCCGCCGCTTCGGCAACGATATGCAGCATGAGGTCGATGCCGGCGGTGATGCCGGCGCTCGTGAGGCGCTCCCCATCCTCGACGTAGAGCCGATTGTCCCGGATGCGCGCGGTCGGCGCAAGCCTTGCCAAGTCCTCCATGCAGCCGTGATGGGTGGTGCATTCGCGGCCGTCGAGCATTCCGGCCTCGGCGGCGAGCAAGGCGCCCGAGCAGATCGAGGCCAGCCGAACGCCCGGGCGAATGGCCCGCTTCAGCCAGGCGACGATCGCGGCCTGGGAGGCACGCTCCTTTTCGTCCCAGGGACCATTGTTTTCCATCGGCGCGTCGGCGCTGCCGGCGATGACCACAAGCGCACGATCGGGCAATCGCTCCGGCAAGGCGGCGACACCAGTCACCGCAAGGCCGATCGAGCTGCCAACGGTTGCCGACGGACCGACGTAGGTGACGCTGAAACGGACTGCCTTTTGTTCGAGGTTCGCCTTGCGCAGCACTTCGATCGGACCGGCGATGTCGAGCAGCAGCACGCGCGGCGGCACGACTGCGAAGACCGGGATATCGAAGGGCTGCGCTGTATCAGTCATGCCGCGAGTTGCTCTCCGCGCCCCGCCAGCGCCTGTTCGACGGTGGCGATCCGGGCGAAACGGCCCGACAGGACCAGTTCCGTGCGGCCCCGGATTTCCCCGGCGCTCCATGTGCGTCCCGATGCGTCGGTCATCGGGAAGGTCAGGGTCGCGTCGCCGACGTAGTCGACTTGATAACCGAGATCCGAGGCATGACGGGTCGTGGTCTCGCAGCACTGTTCGGTGCGGATGCCGGAGACGATGATGCGGCGAACGCTATTCTCGGTCAGCCACACGTCGAGGCCGGAACCGACGAGTGCACTATGACGGCTCTTCCTGAAGGTGGCGTCGGGAGCGATCCTGAGAGGGGCGAGCGTTCTGACGAAGCCCGAGCCTTCTGAAAACGGCCCGCGTCCATCGACATGAAAGATCTGGATGACGGGTATTCCGCGGGCTTCTGCGCCGTCGATCAGAGCCTGCTGGCGTTCAATATAGGCGGGTGCGAGGCTTTCATCCCAATAATCACGCTGCCGGAAGGACTCCTGGGCGTCGATGACGAGAAGAATGGTATCATAGCCGGACATTTCTTGCTCCTTGGATGTTGATGATGAAGCCATATTCGGCAATCTCAAGCCACAGGAAAATGCCCGCACTGGACAAATAGCGGACAATTCGCGCCAATGGATGCCATGAATGAGATTGACGCCGGAGGGGAAGGCGATATCCGACGCCTGCCGGCCTTGCATGCGCACGCTTCCGCCAAGCCCTCCGCACGTGTTAAGGGGGTTGGATGAGACTGCTTGTGGTGGAGGACAACAAGGATCTGGCGGCCTGGCTGGGCAAAGCCCTGCGGCAGGCGCAGTACACTATCGACCTTGCCTATGACGGCGAGGACGCCCAGCATCTGCTCAAGGTGGCGGAATATTCGGCGATGATCCTCGACCTTTCGCTGCCCAAGCTTGACGGGCTGACGCTTTTGAAGCGGCTGAGACAGTCCGGCAGCAAGCTGCCGGTCATCATCCTGACTGCGAATGCGAGCCTGGACGGCCGTGTGGCCGGGCTCGACAGCGGCGCCGATGACTATCTCGCCAAGCCGTTCGAAATCGCTGAACTCGAGGCGAGGATCCGTGCCGTGGTGCGCCGCGGCCAGGACCGGGCATCCTCCGAGATCACCGTCGGGAACCTGCGTTTTTCCGGCGGGACGCGGCAGTTCTTCGTCGCCGACGAACCGCTGCAATTGACGCCGCGGGAATATGCCGTTCTCGAACAGCTCGTCATGAAGCTCGGCACCACGGTCTCGAAAGCCGCCCTCTCCGAAAGCGTCTTCGGTTTCGACGACGAGGCCGATCCCAGCGCCATCGAAATCTACGTCCACAGGCTGCGCAAGAAGCTCGAGAACAGTTCGGTTCAGATCGCGACGCTGCGCGGGCTCGGCTATCTCCTCAGACATGTCCAATAGTGTCGTGACAAAGGCCGGCGGAACGATCGTGCGGCTCAGCCAGAGTCTGAGGGTGCAACTGCTCTGTTGGGTCCTGCTGACGCTCTTCGGCGCCATCGCCTTCAATCTCTACGACAGCTTCTGGTCGGCCGACGCGACGGCAAAGCTGGTGACGGATCGAACGCTCCTCGCCTCGGCGCGCGTCATCGCCGAGGCGGTGCGCGTCGACGAGGGCGGCAATGTTCAGGTGGATGTGCCGCCGGCCGCGCTCGAGATGTTCGATACCGGCTTCGGCGACCGTGTCTTTTACAAGGTCATCACCGCCTGGGGCAATCTGGTGAGCGGCTTTCCCGATCTGCCGCTGCCGGCCGTCCAGCGCGCCGGCGAGGATCGCGCCTTCCACGGCGCCGATGTGCGCGTCCTGATGCTCGATCATCCGGTCGTCGGTCTTCCCAACGACGGCACGATCTCGGTGACCGTCGCCGTGACGCATAACAGCCAATATGCGATGCGAAGACAGTTGTGGCTTTCGGATTTTTCGAAGCAGTTCGTGCTCGTCTTTCTCGCAAGCCTGGTGACCATCCTAGGGCTCCAGCGCGGCCTTGCGCCGGCGCTCAGACTGCGGGACGCGGTACGAAAGCGAGGGCGCAACCGTCTCGATCCGCTGCCGCCGGAGATGGTTCAGATCGAACTACGCCCGCTCGTCCATGCACTGAACGATTATATGGAGCGCGTCCAGAGTCAGATGGCCGCACAGCGGCGCTTCGTATCGAACGCGGCGCATCAGTTGAGGACGCCGCTCGCGCTGATTTCGACGCAGGCGAGTGTCGCGTCCCGCGAAGACGATGCAGCCCGCCGCGACGAGGCGCTTGCTGCCCTGCGCACCAGCACGCGGCAGATTTCGCGCCTGGCCAGCCAGCTTCTGACCTTGTCGCGGGCCGAGCCCGGCAGCCGCCGCCCGCGCAGCGATGCGACCGATCTCAGCAAGGCTGCCCGGGAGATCCTGGAGACCTATGCCGAAGAGGCGCTCAAGCGCAACATCGATCTCGGTTTGGAGGCGGACCGCCCCGTTATCGTCGAAGGCGACGGGACGATGCTGCGCGAGATGCTGGTCAACCTCATCGACAACGCAATCCGCTATAGCAAAGCCGATGGACGGGTGACCGTCGCCGTCGGTCAGGCGGGCGGCAGTGCCGTCGTCACCGTCGAAGACAACGGGCCGGGTATTCCCCAAGAGGAGCGCGAGCAGGTTTTCGAACGGTTCTACCGGATCATGGGAACGGAAAGTGAAGGAAGCGGTCTGGGCCTTTCGATCGTGCGCGAGGTCGTCGAAGGCGCCGGAGGTTCGGTTTCGCTCGGTGCTGCTGAAGGCGGCGGCCTCGTCGTGACGGTGCGGCTTCGGCTTTAAACAGGCGACACATCAAATGAATAAGGCCGGGCATCGCGCCCGGCCTTCGCTTCGATCTGCCTTGGGAGGAGGCGGATTACTGCGTATCGAGCTGCTGCTGCGGACGCCATTTCGCAAGGCGGTTTTCGATCAGCGTCATGATGTATTCGGCAACAAGGGTGACGACCATGACGAGGAGAATGGCCGCGAACATGCCGGCGGCATCGAAGGTGCCCTTTGCGATCGAGATCAACTGGCCGATGCCGAAGCGGGCGCCGACGAATTCGCCGACGATTGCGCCGATGATCGCAAAGCCGAAGGAGACGTGCAGGCTGGCGAAGATCCAGCTCATCGCCGAGGGAATGACAACCGTGCGCGTCACCTGCCAGTCCGATGCGCCGAGGATGCGGGCATTCGCAATCATGTTGCGGTCGGCTTCGCGCACGCCTTGGAACGCGTTGGCGAAGACGACGAAGAACACCATGATGAACGCAAGCGCCACCTTGGACGGTAGGCCGAGACCCATGATCATGATGAAAATCGGGGCCAGCACCACGCGGGGGATCGAGTTGATCGCCTTGATGTAGACGGAGAAAATGTCGGACAGAAAGCGGTTGCGGCCGAGGCCGATGCCGACGAAAACGCCGGTGATCGAGCCTGCGAAGAAGCCGATCAGCGCCTCCTCCATCGTCACCCAGAGATTATACCAGAGCGACCCTTCGGTGGTGCCTTCGGTCGCCCATTCATAGAGACGCTCAAGCACGCCGCTCGGGCTCGAATAGAAAAACGGATCGATCCATTGCATGTTGGAGGAGAGCTCCCACATGCCGATCACGAAGACCAGGATGGCGATCTGCCAGAAGCGTACGAGCGTGTTGCGCCGGCGTATCGCCTTCAGCGCGGAGGCTTCGATCTCGGCATCTGACGTGCCCGGACGAAACAGGGTGGCCGAACCGGCCTCGAAAGTCGTGCTTGCCATGATATCCTCCGTCAGGCCGCTTCGCTTGCGCGGCGGTAGCTGGTCTCGACCTCTTCGCGCAGGTCTTCCCAGATCGTCTTGCAGTAGTCGATGAAGCTCGGCTCGTAGCGGATCTCCGACACCACGCGCGGGCGGGGAAGGTCGATCGGGTAGACCGATTTGACCGTGGCGGGACCGGCGGTGAGCACATAGACCTTGTCGGCAAGCGCCACGGCCTCTTCGAGATCGTGGGTGACGAACACCACCGAGGCTTTGCGCTCCGCCCAGAGCTTCAGAAGTTCTTCGTGCATGACCGTGCGGGTCTGCACGTCGAGCGCCGAAAAGGGCTCGTCCATCAGCAGGATCTCAGGTTCGTTGATGAAGGTCTGTGCCAGCGAGACGCGCTTGCGCATGCCGCCCGAAAGCTGATGGGGATAGTGGTGGAGAAACTTCGACAGGCCGACGCGGGCCAGCCAGTCGCGGGCGCTCTGTTCCGCTTCGGCGCGTGACTTGCCGCGAAACAGCGGGCCGGCCATGACGTTTTCGATCACGTTTTTCCAGGGGAAGAGCGCATCCGTCTGAAACGTGAAGCCGACACGCGGGTCGATGCCGGCAATCGGACCACCCATCAGCCGCACTTCGCCGGCGCTCGGGCGTGCGAGGCCCGTCACAAGATTGAGCGTCGTCGACTTGCCGCAGCCGGTCGGGCCGACGACGGCGACGAATTCGCCCCGGGCGACCGTCATGTTGAAATCGCGAAGTGCTGTGAGGGATTTGCCGGTCGGCGAGACGAAACGCCGGCTGACATTGATCAGCTCGATCGCCGGGATCTGCTTATTATCCTGTTGCATGATGATACCTGAGGCGTGCTTTGGGCGCGTGCACGCAATGCCCATGGACCAATCGGACGCCCGCTTCCGGTCGCAGCCGAAAGCGGCGCGACGCGTTACTTGACGTTCTTGACGAATTCCGTCGTGTAGGTCTTGGAAAGGTCGATCTGCTTGCCCTTGACGTTCTTGGAGAACTCCGAGAGCACGGCAAGCACCGTCTTCGGACCATCTTCCGGCATGACACCGTCAGGCGTGAACATGCCCTTGCCCGCGTCGAGAGCCTTGACGTAGCCGTCCTTGTCGCCGACGTAGAAATCCTTCGGCATCTTGTCCGCGATCTCGGCGGCAGAATGCGTGTTGATGTACTTCAGCGTCTTGACAAAGGCATTGGCGAGCTTCTGCGCCTCTTCCTTGTGGGCGTCGACCCAGGAGGCTTCCATATAGAGCGAAGCGGCCGGATAGGTGCCGCCGAGCGCCCGACGGGTCGACTCGACCGCACGCATGTCGACGAGCACGCCGGCTTCGCCTGTCTTGATCAGGCGCGAAATCGTCGGTTCCGTTGTCATGCCGGCCTGGATCTGGTCTTGCTGCATAGCGGCGATAAAGGTGCCGCCGGCGCCGACCGGAACGGTGACGACGTCGCCGGGCTTTAGGTCGGCCTTCGAGGCCATGAACAGGGTGAGGAAGTTGGTGGAGGAGCCGAGACCGGTGACGCCGAGGCTCTTGCCCTTGAAGTCGGCCGGCGACTTGATCTCCGGGTGCTTGCTCGAAACCATCTCGACCTCGCCCGGCGCCTGGCTGAACTGGACGATGGATTCGACGAACTTGCCCTTGGCCTGAAGATCCACACAGTGGTCATAGAAGCCGACGACACCCTGGACGGCGCCGGCCAGCAGCTGGTTTTCGGCATCGACGCCAGCTGCTTCGTTCAGCAGTTCGACGTCTAGACCCTCATCCTTGAAGTATTCGAGGGATTCGGCGAGCTTGGCGGGCAGATAGATCTGTTTCTCATAGCCGCCGACCATGATGGTGATCTTGTCGGCGGCGCTGGCGGCGCTCGCCGTGAATGATGCTGCAGTAAGAAGCGCGGAAAAAGCGACGGTGTGAAAAAGGTTGCGTGAAGAACGCATGGAAATCTCCTCCTGATGGTTTACCCGCATCGTCGTCTCGTCACCTTGGCCGTGTCTCCTCCACGATGCAGCCCTTTCCTAAGACGTCGAAGCTTTCAACTAGCTTTCAGCCGCAGTCCAAACATCACGCCGATGCGGGTGCGCATGGGTTTTACAATAAACGCGGCTGTGAAACGGGTCAGCAGATTTGCGCGCAGCGGCTGGGATGGCGATTGGTTTGGAGATGTCAGAACAGTTGCAGCTTTTTGCGCCGGCCTTAGCTGGTAAAGCTTCGCAGATCTTGAGCAGGTTGCGATATCTTGCTTGGCTGCCGACCAGATGCTCGCGCATGGCATTGCGGGCGGGCTGATCGTCCAGCCGTTTTTCCTCCTCGACTGCTTTGGGCAATGAAAATTCGGCATTGTATTTGTGACGACCTCAACGTTGCGTCAGCCTGCCGGCAAGCCTCAGTCGGACGTCATGATCTATAGTTTTGGATGAAATCAAAATTGATCGCTATGATTATAGATGGTTGATGATGAGGAGTTTTCGATGGAGACCAAAGTTCTGACGGCCCATGTTCCATTGGCGCTTGCGCAGAAGGTCGATCAGCTCGCATCTCGGCTCGAACGTTCGCGGGGCTGGATCGTCAAGCAGGCCCTGACTGCATGGATTGACCAGGAAGAGGAGCGCCGGCGTTTGAAGCTTGAGGCGTTGGCCGACGTGGATAGCGGCAACGTTGTCGATCACCAGTCTCTTCAAGCCTGGGCCAATAGTCTCGATGGCGACGCGCCGATTTCGTTGTCCCGTTGGTGGAAGTCAAGTGGACGAGCAAAGCGGTCTCGGACATTGCCCGCTTGTACGACTTTCTCTCCCCCGTCGACCGCTGCCCGAACTGTGCAAGCACTGACGGCAGCCCCCGCACGAATGCTCGAACAGCCGCGTCTTGGTGAACGGCTTTAGGAGTTAGATCCTCGTGAGGTCCGCCGCATTCTCGTTGGCCGTTATGAGCTACCCTACGAAATCCAGCAGTCGACGATCTACGTATTGCGGCTTTGGCATACGCGTGAGGATCGGTAGAAGCCCTTACAGCCGCCTTGTCGACTCCCCGCGCACGAATCTCGGCGTCAGGATGAAATCCTGCGGCGGCTCGGCGGCGGCTTCGGGGCTTGCGATCCTGGCCAGCAGGCGCTGTGCCGCCAATTGGCCGAGCTTCTGAGCATCCTGCACGACCATGGTGATGCGGGGCGTGATGACGTTGCTCCAAGGCACGTCGTCGACCATTGCCAGCGAGACGTCGTCGGGGCAGCGAAAGCCCATTTCCTGCATCACCTGCAGGGTTGCCAGCCCGGTCATGTTGTTGGCGCCGATAATGGCGGTCGGCCGGTCGCGGCGGGTGAGCAGGCGCATCGCCTGCGTATGGCCGCCGCTCCTGGTATAGCCGCCCTCGACCACGAGCGACGGGTCGACGTCGACGCCGGCGCCGGCCATCGTGTCCACGAAGCCCTTCAGGCGCTCGTCGGCGGTGTGCAGGCCGCTCGGGCCGGAGATGAAGGCGATGCGCCGATGGCCGAGTTGCAGCAGGTGCTCGGTCAGAATCGTCGTCGTCAGCGGATTGTCGGAGCCGACGAAGTCGCGCTCGGCGCCCTCCACCTTCTGGTCGAACATCACGATCGGCGTCTTGAAGGCGCGCAGGAAGGTTGCGTATTCCTCGCCGCGTCCGTTTGCCGCCAAGGCGATGCCTGCGATCTTCTGCGCCTGCAGCCGCTCCAGAAGCGCCCGTTCGAGATCGGCCCGGCCGGAGGAGTCGGCGATCAGCACGAAATAGCCGTGGTCGAGCGCCTGATGTTCGATCTCGCGGCGGATGTCGCCGAAGAACATGTTGCTGAGATTGGCCGACACGAAACCAATGAGCGAGCTGCGCCCCCGCGCCAGCGTCTGGGCCACGGGGTCGATGCGGTAGCCAGTCGAGGTTATCGCCTGCTGGATGCGGTCGAGCGTCTCGGCTCCGACCCGCCTCGGGCTGTTGAGCGCGAGCGAGACGGTCGAGATCGAAACCCCCGCCAGGCGCGCGACATCTCGTATGGTCGTCATGTGTGTCGAACCGGTTCTACAGCTTTCTTTTGTCATATTTTATTCGTCTATGCAACAGAACACGGCGAAATGCATGTTCTGACGGGCAAATTGCTAAGGGATTTACGAGTTGTGAATTCTAGCTTGACAGAGGCTGGATCAAGGAGGATGTTCACTCACCGAACCGGTTCGACATGAAGTTGAGCCCGGAAAAACAGGGAGGAGAATCCTGTGACGAGTTCGGAGCGCCAGCCGGAAAATTCGATGCCGGGAGCGGGTAAGCATGCCTGGTTCAGTCATGACCGCCTCGGCATGTTCATCCATTGGGGGCTTTATGCTCTTGGAGCGCGGCATGAGTGGTTGAAAAACCGCGAAGAGCTCACCGACGATCACTACCAACGCTATTTCGACAATTTCGATCCCGATCTTTACGATCCCAAGGAGTGGGCGCGCCGCGCGCGTCTCGCTGGGATGAAATATGTCGTGGTGACGACCAAGCATCACGAGGGTTTCTGCCTGTGGGACAGCAAGGTCACCGACTACAAGGCGCCAAACACGCCCTGCGGCAGGGATCTGCTGACGCCGCTCGTCGAGGCCTTCCGCGCAGAAGGATTGAAGATCGGCTTCTACTATTCGCTGCTCGACTGGCACCATCCGGATTTTCCAATCGACGTCCACCACCCCTTGCGCAATCATCCGCAAGCCGAGTCGCTGAATGCCGGCCGCAACATCGCCAATTACGCTGCCTATATGCGCGAGCAGGTGCGCGAGCTTCTGACCGACTTCGGCCGCGTCGACATCATCTGGTTCGATTTCAGCTATCCCCGCCGCGAGTATCGCGGCTTGCCCGGCAAGGGGCGCGCCGACTGGGAGAGCGAGAAGTTGCTGGAGCTGGTGCGCGAGCTGCAGCCGGAAATCATCGTCAACAACCGTCTTGATCTGCCACCGGGCAAGCTGCCCGACATCACAACGCCGGAACAATACACGCCGCGCGTGGCGCCTGCCATCGCCAGCCAGGGAGTGCTCTGGGAAGCCTGCCACACCTTCAGCGGTTCCTGGGGCTATCACCGTGACGAGGATAGCTGGAAGAGCCCGGAACAGATCATCCAGTTGCTGATCGATTCCGTCTCGCTCGGCGGTAACCTGCTGATGAATGTCGGCCCGACCGGCCGCGGCACTTTCGATGCCCGCGCCATCGAGGCGCTCGAGGTCTACCAGCGCTGGATGGAGGTCAATGCGCGCTCCATCTATGGCGCCGGCCCGTCCGAACTTCCGGTGCCGGCCGGCTGCCGCTACACGCAGCGCGGCAACCGCCTCTATCTGCATGTCTATAACTGGCCTTATCGCCACATCCATATCGAAGGCCTCGCCGACAGGATCGCTTATGCGCAGTTCCTGCACGACGCCAGCGAGGTGCGCTGGCTCAGCCAGACGAAGGAAGTGGATTCCAATATCGGCGTGATGGTGCCGGAGGGCATGATCACACTCGAACTGCCGGTCCGGCGACCTGACGTTACCGTCCCGGTGATCGAGATCATCCTCAAGGCGTGAACTCGGTCGCATTCGCGTGTTCATTGCGTCATGGAGGGAGGAGAAACCCATGAAGGTTCTGAAGAAAACGCTTTTGCTTGCCGCAATCGGCGGCAGCCTCTTTGCTACAGCAGCATCGGCCGAGCAGATCAACCTGACCTGGCAGATGTGGAGCGGTTCCGATGCCGACACCAAGGGCTGGCAGCACCTGGCCGAAATGGTGACCGCCAAATATCCCGATATCAAGGTAACGCTGACGACGACGGGCTGGGTCGACTACTGGACCAGGCTGCCGGTGCTGGCTGCATCCGGTCAGCTCGCCGACATCGTTTCCATGCAGTCGCTGCGCATGCCGAATTTCTATTCGCTGCTCGAACCTTTGAACGACCGGATCGCGGCCGACAAGTTCGATGTCGGCGCCTTCACGCCCTCCATCATCGGCGGCATGTCCGTCGACAAGCAGCTCTACGGCCTGCCCTATGACGTCGGTCCATGGGTCATCTACTATAACCAGGATGCGCTGGAAGCCGCCGGCATTCCGCTGCCGAAGCCGGGCTGGACACTCGCCGAATTCACCGACGCCGCAAAGAAACTCACCAAGGACGGCAAATACGGTTTCGGCATCACGCCCCAGAACTATTCGGTCCTCGCCTCGGCCTGGGGCGACAAATATGTCAATGATTCAGGAGAACTCGACCTTACCAATCAGAGCGCCATCGGCGCTGCCGACAGGGTGATCGGCTTTGCCGCAAAGGACAAGATCGCGCCGCTGGTGCCATCGAGCGCCGATGCCGGAACGGTCATCCAGGGCCGGTTCAATTCGGGCAATGTCGCCATGTATATCGACGGTCCCTGGTCGATCATCGGCATGAAGGACAAAGCCAGGTTCAAGATCGGCCTCACCACCCTGCCCCGCGAGAACGACAAGGACCTTGCCGCGGTCACGGCCGGCTCCGGTTTCGGCATTGCCACGACGAGCAAGAACAAGGATGCGGCCTGGAAGGCGATCCAGGTGCCGACGAGCCCCGAAGCGCTGCAATATCTCGCTGAACAGGGCCGTGCGCTGCCCGCCCGCACGGCCTCGCAATCCTCCTGGTACAAGGTGGCGGCCAAGGACATCACCAATGGCGGCGAGGCGCTCGATTATTCGCTTGCGCATTCGGTGCCCTATGCGATCACCAACAATTGGGCGGCGGTGGAAAACCTGTTCAACCAGTATTTTCCGCCCGCCTTTGGCGGCAGCGCCGACGCCAAGCAGACGATGGAAACCATCCAGAGCCTCGCGCAGCAATAGAGCGTGTCGCGCTAGAGCTCGGCGGCGGGAGCTGCCCCGCATGGAGGAAAAGATGTCGGAAAGCGCCGTTGCCGAAATCGGCCTGCGACCCGCTCAGCCCAGGCGCTTCCTGAAGCCCGAGACGCAGACGGCCATGCTGTTCCTGCTGCCGAGTTTCCTTGGCTTCATGATCTTCATGGCGCTGCCGATCCTGGCGTCGCTTGCGCTGTCCTTCACCAACTGGCAGCTGCTGACGACGCCGTCCTTCGTCGGCTTTCAGAACTATATCAAGCTCTTCACCGTCGATCCCGCCTTCTACACGATATTGGGCAATACGCTGTTCTTCGCCGTCGAATATCTGGCCGTGAATATCATCGTGTCGCTGACGCTGGCGGTCTGGATATCGAGCCTCAAGCGCGGCAAGGCGATCTTCCGGGTGATCTTCTTCCTGCCGACCTTTACCCCGACGATCGCAGCCTCCGTGGTGTGGCTGCTGATCTTTACGCCGGACGGGCTCGCCGACAGCGTCATCCGGTGGCTCGGCCTCGGCCTGCCGAATTTCCTGCTGAGTTCCAGCTGGGCGATGCAGGCGGTCGTGCTCGTCACGCTCTGGGCCAATGTCGGCTACAACGTGGTGATGTTCAACGCTGCGCTCGACCTGGTGCCGAAACACTATCTCGAAGCGGCGATGATCGACGGGGCGGGTCCGTGGCGGCGCTTCTGGCGCATCCGCCTGCCGCTCATCTCGCCGACGGTGTTCTTCGCCACCGTCATGACGGCCATTACATCGCTCCAGGTCTTCGACGAGATTTTCGCCATGACGCGCGGCGGCCCGGGCTCGGCGACGGCGACCCTCGGCTTCGCCATCTACCAGAAGGGCTTCACCAATTTCCAGATGGGTTATGCCTCGGCGCTTGCCTGGGTGATGTTCGTCATGATCATGGGCCTCACCATCCTGCAGTTCCACATGCAGCGCAAATGGGTGCATTATGACGACTGAAGCGACCTCACGGCATCCGCATTCCCAGTCCCAGAGCCGGCATCGCATCCTGCGGCGGATCGGCACCTTCATCAGCTATGCAGGCCTGTCGCTGATCGCGCTGCTCTTCCTCTTCCCCTTCTTCTGGATGGTGTCGAACGCGGTGCGCTCCAATACCGAGGTGCTGGCCGTGCCGGTCCGCATCCTGCCGGAGGAATATCAGTGGGGCAATTTCGTCGAGGCGCTGGTTTCGCTGCCCTTCGGCACGTTCCTGATGAATTCCTTCATCGTCGCCTGCGGCGTGACCGGGATCGTACTCGTGGTTTCCTGCCTTTCCGCCTATGCGTTTGCACGCTTGCGGTTCCCCGGACGGGAAGTGCTGCTGCTCACCTATCTCAGCACTCTGATGATCCCGCAGGTGATGCTGGTCATCCCGCTCTTTCTCGTCGTCAGCAAGCTCGGCTGGATCAACACCTATCACGGCATGATTCTGCCGGTCGCCTTCTCGTCTTTCGGCACCTTCCTGCTGCGGCAGTTCATCCTCGGCATTCCCAAGGATCTCGACGAGGCGGCGATGATGGACGGGGCGTCGCGCCTGCGCATCCTGATCACGGTCATCGTGCCGCTCGCCATGCCGGCGATCGGCCTGCTCTCGCTCTTCACCTTCATCGCGCAGTGGAAGAGCTTCCTTTGGCCGCTGATCGCCACCAGCGGCCTCGACAAGGCAACGCTGCCGCTCGGGCTCACTCTGTTCCAGACGCAGCAGGGCACCTCCTGGAACTACATCATGGCCGGCGCGACGATATCCATGGTTCCGGGCGTCGTTCTCGCGATCGTGCTGCAGAGGGTGATCTACAGGGGCATCACCGTCGGCTCCGGCTTCGGCGGGCGCTGAAGTGAAAACAATGACTTGATGCCGTCGCATCAAGTTCGGCTTGATCCGCCCAAGTCCAGCCGCTTGGCGACTTAAGATCGTGCGTTAATTTCTCGCTTCGGGGCGAAAAGTAAAATTTAACCAAGATTTGAAATAACGCATTCCAAATCCGGATTGCGCAGGGGAATTCATGAAGACGGCTACGCTTGCATCCATCGCCCTGGCGATGTCGGTCACTGTTGCGAATGCGCAGACGATCGGCGTTTCGATGTCCGATCTCGACAAATTCAGGACGGCGCTTCTCAACGGCGTCGTCAATCACGGCGAGACGATCTCCGGCCTCAAGCTCGTCACCGAAAACGCCAAGGGTGATAACGAGCTGCAGAAGAAGCAGGTCCAGAAGCTCATTGCCGACAAGGTCGATGCGATCATCCTGGCCGTTTCCGACGGCGACCTCGGGCCGCAGATGACCAAGATGGCGGCGGATGCCGGCATCCCGCTTGTCTACATCAACAACGTCCCTTCCAACCTGCTCGATCTCCCCGAAAATCAGGTGGTGGTCGCCTCCAATGAGAAGGAATCCGGCACGCTGGAGACGAAGCAGGTCTGCGCGCTTCTGAAGGGCAAGGGCCGCGTCGTCGTGCTGATGGGCGAGCCCTTCCACGCAGCCGCCCGCGCCCGCACCCAGGACATATCGGATGTCATCGCAACGCCTGAGTGCAAGGGTCTTGAGATCGTCGAGCGGCAGGCGGCCTATTGGTCGCGTGATTATGCCGACCAGCAGATGCAGGAATGGCTTTCGGCGGGCGTCAAGTTCGACGCCGTGATCGCCAACAATGACGAGATGGCGCTCGGCGCGATCCGCGCCATGAAGAAGGCCGGCATGCCGATGAAGGATGTCGTTGTCGCCGGCGTCGACGCGACCGACGATGCGCTAGCCGCGATGGTGGCCGGCGATCTCGACGTGACCATTCTCCAGAGCGCTGTCGGACAAGGTGCCGCGGCGGTCGACGCCGCCGTGAAGCTCGTCAACAAGGAGAAGGTGCCGCGCGAAAACAACGTTCCCTTCGAACTCGTCACACCTGAGAACATCTCCACATACCTGCCGAAGAGCCAGTGAGCATAAGAGGCCTATAATGTTGCATTTCTGGAATAAATTCGGCATCCGAGCGCAGATCACTTCCGGCTTCGTGCCGTTGATCCTTCTGATGAGCCTGCTCACCGTCAGCGCGATCTCCGGCATGAACGGGCTTGCCGCCATCTTCGCCTCCTATCGCGCCACGGCAGGCCAGAGCCTCGCCATCTCGGACTACAGCGACCAGCTGCACGAGATCCAGATGTCGGCCGAAGCCTTCCGCTCGACGCCGACGCAGGCTGTTGTCGACAGTTTCCGTGCCGGCGTGAAGGCTTTCGAGGCGGACGATCCGCGTTTTGTCGGCAATAAGGAGCTGCAGTCCGGCCTAGCGATGATCCGCCAGGATATCGCTGCCTACGGCAAGGCCTTCGAACAGATCGTCGCCCTTCAGGCCCGGCGCGACCTGCTGATCTCCAAGGTCACCGAATTCGGCCCTTGGACCAGCATCGCGCTCAACGACGTCATGCGCAGCGCCTGGCGCCAGAACGATGTCGCCCTGCTGCACATGACGGCAGAAACGCTGGAAGCCCTGAACCGCAGCCTCTATTTCTCCGAGCGCTTCGTGCATTCGGACGATTTTGCCGCCTATGACACGGCGCAGGCAGCGCTTGTCCAGGCGGTGGCGCTGAATGACGCCGCCGCCAAGGCCGCCAAGAACGAGCTGCAGAAGAAGCGTTTGATGGGCGCCGGCCAGCTCATGCAGAATTACACCGCGCGCCTCGGCGACATGAAGGAGGTGCTGCAGACCTCCGGCAATATCCGCCAGACGCAGCTCAACGTTTTGGCGCCGAAGATCGCAGGCGAGTTCAAGGACCTGCAGGCGACCGTGACAGGCGCGCAGAAGAACCTCGACGGCTCGGTCGAAGCAACAGTTGCCTCGGCCACCAGCACGACGCTTGTCATCAGCGGCCTGTTGATCGTCATCGGCCTCGTGCTTTCCTATTTCGTCGGTCGCCTGATTTCCTCAGCGGTGCGCGGCATCGCACAGTCCATGGAACAGCTTGCCCGCGGCGACGATGCCATCGTGATCACGGGCGTCGAGCACCGGCACGAACTCGGCGCCATGGCGCGTTCGCTGAAGGTGTTCCAGGAGACCGGCCGCGCCAAGCTGATCGCCGAAGCCAATGCCGAGCGAGCGCGTCTGGCGGCCGAAGAAGAGCGGCTGCGCCAGGAAGCCGAGCGTCTCAGCGATGCGCAGGTGATGGAACATGCCTTCCACCAGATTTCGATTGGGCTTGATGCGCTCTCGAAGGGGGATCTCTCGGTCCGCGTCGGTGAAGTCGACCATCGCTATGTCCGAATCCGTGATCACTTCAACAGCTCGGTCGCGAGCCTTGAAGAAGCGGTCGACTCGGTCATCCGCGCGGTCACCACCATCCGCTCCGGCCTTGCCGAAATCTCCACCGCTTCCAACGATCTTGCCCGCCGCACAGAGCAGCAGGCGGCTTCGCTGGAGGAAACCGTTGCAGCCCTCGGCGACGTCACCCGCGGCGTCAACGGAACGGCCGAGGGCGCCAGCCGCGCCCAGGCGGTAGTGGCAACCGCCCGCACCAACGCTGAAAAGGGCGGCGAGATCGTCTCCCGCGCCATCGCTGCGATGACGGAAATCCAGAATTCGTCGTCGAAGATCGGCAACATCATCAGCGTCATCGATGAGATCGCCTTCCAGACCAACCTGCTGGCGCTGAATGCCGGCGTCGAGGCTGCGCGAGCCGGTGAAGCGGGCAAAGGCTTTGCCGTCGTCGCTCAGGAAGTGCGCGAGCTCGCGCAGCGTTCGGCCAATGCGGCAAGGGAGATCAAGGAACTGATCTCCACCTCGTCGATGCAGGTCAAGACAGGCGTCGATCTCGTCGGCGAATCCGGCGTCTCGCTCGAACAGATCGTCGAGCAGGTGACCGCGATGAATGCGACCGTCGCTGAGATCGCGGTGGCCGCCCGCGAGCAGGCCACCAGCCTGCGCGAGGTTTCGGCCGCCGGCGACCAGATGGACAAGGTCACGCAGCAGAACGCCGCGATGGTCGAAGAGACCACGGCCGCGGCCCAGAGCCTGACGCAGGAAACCGAGAGCCTTGCCGAATTGCTGCGGCGGTTCAGGACGCGCGGCGGCCGGGCGACAGAGCATCGGCACTACGCAATGGCGTCCTGACCGTCCGTCTGCACGAACGCTTGACCTTTCCCGCCGGAGCAAACCGGCGGGAAAGGGTGAAGTTCATGGAAAGGCGAAAACTCAAGCTGACTTAAGGTCATGATCCTGAAGACGGCGCTGGGTTAGGCGACGCAGATGTCTGCGACCGCGACCTTCTGGAAGAGGTGCGGTGACGCGATTGCCGACGACGGATAGGCTGAGCTCTTGGCTCTGAACTCGGGATGGATAAAGGCGGCCCGGAAATGCGCGTTCGATTCCCAGACGGCGTAATTGAAGTAGGTCGGGTTTTCGCCGACTGCGCGATGCAGCTGCGTGGAGATGAAGCCGGGCTGGCGCTTCATGAAGGCGGCGTCGGCCTGCCAGACCTCGAGGAATCTGGCCTCGTCCGCCTTGTCGAGAGTGAAAAGATTGATGAGCACGACCGGGGAGGCTTCGAGCTCGATTTGCCGGTTGATCGGGAAGGCGGGGTCCATCGGACGAATGTGTGACATGACTTGCTCCATTCTATATGGTTCTATGGTGTCAATTCGACATGATGGAAACATAATTAATTGACACTATGATGTCAATTAAACCGCATGGTGCCAAATGGCTGAACCCGAACGAACCGCCGCCGGATCTGCGTTGACCGCTCTCGTCCTTGACCTGTTCAGACTGAACAACCGGATGCTGACATCAGGAGACAAGCTCGTCGCCAGTCTCGGGCTGACGAGTGCGCGCTGGCATGTTCTCGGTACAATCGCAGCCTCGGAACGTCCGCAGCCAGTCGCCTGGCTTGCGCGCGACATGGGAGCCAACCGCCAGAACGTGCAGCGCATCGTCAACGATCTGGAGAAGGAGGGGCTCGTCGCTTTTGCAGCCAACCCCCATCACCGGCGGGCGCAGCTCGTCGTGCTGACGGAAAAGGGACGAGACACCCAGAAGGCGGCCATGCGCCTCCAAGCTCCATGGGCGAGTGGTCTCGCTGACGGCCTCGAGGTTGTGGAGATCGAGACGACGCACCGCGTCATTAAAACGCTTCTTCACAAGCTGGAAGGAAGCGAAGAGGTTGGTGAAGAGGCCTAAGGTCGGTCTGCGGCAGGCTGTGTGCCCGACGCGGCTTCAGTGGCTTCCGTGTACCGCGCTATGCGGTGCGCCGGCGATGCTCCGGCGAACGTGGCGAACGGCGGTCCAGACGGCAAAGAGCACCAAAGGGATGGCTGCGAGCACGGCGAGCTTGGTCATATGCGGATCGACGCCCAGTTCGGAAATGCTTTCGAGACAGATCTTGGCAAGGCCAACGGTATAATACGTGATGGCAATGACCGAGAAGCCTTCGACCGCCTGCTGGATATGCACCTGGATGCGCGCCCTCTCTTCCATGGAGGTGAGCAGAGAAGCATTCTGATCCTCGAGCTGAACCTGCACGGTGGTTCTGAGCAGATCGCCGGCGAGACTGACCCGTTCGGCGAGCTCATCGAGGCGGCGCTCTGCGGCATGCACGGAACGGACGGCCGGCTGAAAGCGCCGTCCGATGAAGGTGCCGATCCGCTGGCGCTGCTCGACGCGTTCCTCGCGCAGCTCTGAGACCCGGCTGGCGACGATCTCGGCATAGGCTTTCGTCGCCCCAAACCGGTGGCGCGCCAGCGCAGAGAAGTTGAGGACGTCGGAAGAGAGCCTTGTCACTTCGGAAAGCAGCGCCTTGTCAACTTTTACGGCGCTTTGCATGTGCGTGATCAGGAGATCGAGGCGCCGGTCGAAGGCCGACAGCTGGGAGATCGTCTCGCGCGCCATCGGCATCGCCAGCATCGCCATCATCCTGTATGTCTCGATTTCGAGGACGCGCCGGACCATCCGGCCGGTGCGATAGGCGTTGAGATTGCGGTTGAAGAACAGGAATTCGACGAAACCGCTGTCGCTAAGGCGGAAATTCGAATGTACTTCGGCATCGCCGCCGCCGACCTTGGAGGCGACATAGTCGAGCATGGGTTTTTCGAGAGCCAGTCCGTCCTTCTCGTCGCGCACCAGCACCCGGACGGCGGCGATCACCTTTCCGTTGATCCTGTCGCAGCAGGCCCTGAAAGCCTCGGGCGGATGACTACCGGGCGCAGAGGCTGCAGGTGTGACGAAGGTGAGGGTGAGGAACTCGGTATGCGCCTCCCATTTCAGCCGGCCGTCACCGAAGCGGCCGATGCCGTGGTTGCCTCCGAGAGTGGTCGAGACGTCCTTCAATCCCGGCAGGGAAACCGGCAGCGGAGGCGAGCCGTTGTCGCCGACGATGGCGACATGCCAGACATCGGTGTCGCCATCGAAGTAAAGCGACGGCCGCGCATGCAGTTCGTCATGCAACTCCCTGCGCAGCGGATGCTCGGAACCGATCGGCATGGGAATGCACCTCTAGATGGTAGACGGATCGACGGCTGACGTGACCGGGATTGCCGGCGTTTTGAACTGACTACCAGGCCTATAGCCTCTCTCACGGCACGTGTCACGACGACTTCTCCGCCGAATGTGTAAGACTGCCTGAATATACTTGATCGGGCGGCAATACTCTGGAACTTGCTCCGCTGTACGGTAACGGCGGTCCGGCGCGATGCCGGCGACAATCCGATCTCTTTCGCGATCAACGGATCGGCCGAAGGATCAGCCGAAGCATGGCCAAAAGACGATCAGCCACGGCCCGTTGCGAGGTCGTGGCTGATGCGGCGCGCAATCTGTGGGAGACAGGCGCGGCCGGTTACTTGTTGGCGGCGAGCGTCACGTTGATCTTGTCGACGTCTGCGCTCATCGCCTTGAAAGTGTCTTCGAGAGAAAGCTCGCCGACGATCAGCTGGCTCATCCGCTGGACGATCAGCTGATAGATGGCGCCCGATCCCTTGAGGCGTTCCAGATCGCGGGCGGCCTGCGGCGCGCTGTCGCGGGCCGCGAGGAAGACGGCCATGGCTTCCTTGGCGTTCTTGCTGTCGAGCTTGTACTGCGGATCCTTGATGTCGGCGCCGGTCAGGATGACGTAATTTTCGGCGATTTCACGCTGCACCTTTTCAGAGCCGAGGAACTCGATGAACGAGGCGACGGCCTGCGGATACTTGGTGCGCTTGAAGCCGACGATTGCCGTGCCGCCGGGCATTGCATAGCAGCCGGCATCGCCGCAAGGCGCGCTGATCGCCGTCCACTCGAAGCCGTCGCCGATCTTCTTCTGGAACGGATTGACCATCCAGTTGCCGGCCAGATAGGTCACGACATTGCCATTGACGAATTCGTCACCCATGTTCTTGTACTGGGTTCCGCCGGCCGCACCCCACATTTCCT
>NZ_JBXSOL010000049.1:0-26522 GCF_057784555.1 Rhizobium sp. CNPSo 3670 | reverse complement strand
AGGAAATGCCGCGCAATCTCCGTTCCTCGCCCGCTCTCGGCATTGCGAGCCCTCTTGCCGCGAGCGGAGTCCGGGTCGAGACGAAGTAGCGAGTTTGTCAGCAAGCTAAGCCGCGCGAAAGCCCGGCCTGATCGGCAGACAACCCGTCAGGGGTCAAGCCGCCCAGGGATGCGACGCGGCGTTCTTCTTTTCGAATTCGTCAATCGCCTTGCCCTTTTCCAGGGTCAGGCCGATATCGTCGAGGCCGTTCAGCAGGCAATGGCGCTTGAACTCGTCGAGATCGAACTTGATGGAGCCGCCATCGGGGCCGGTGATCTCGAGGTTCTCAAGATCGATCGTCAGGATAGCGTTCGAGCCGCGCGAGGCGTCGTCCATCAGCTTGTCGAGGTCTTCCTGGCTGACTTTGATCGGCAGGATGCCGTTCTTGAAGCAGTTGTTGTAGAAAATATCGGCAAAGCTGGTGGAGATCACGCAGCGAATGCCGAAATCGAGCAGTGCCCAGGGAGCGTGCTCGCGCGAGGAACCGCAGCCGAAATTGTCGCCGGCGACTAGGATCTTGGCATCGCGATAGGCCGGCTTGTTCAGCACGAAATCGGGATTTTCGGAGCCGTCTTCATTGTAGCGGGCTTCGGCGAAAAGGCCCTTGCCGAGACCGGTGCGCTTAATGGTCTTCAGATAGTCCTTCGGGATGATCATGTCGGTGTCGATGTTGACGACCGGCAGGGGCGCTGCAACGCCCGTGAGCTTCACGAATTTATCCATGACCTATGCTCCATTTCAGCAAAACGTACTTTCCTGAATGTGCATCTAGTCCAGTTTTTCGCCGAAATGAAGGAGAATCTTTCTAAAATGGCGGCCACGCGACGTTCGCGTGGCCTGGGGGCGGTGCGAGGCCTGTTACTTGGCAGGCGCGTTCAAGCCCCAGAGGACGCCGAACGGATCGCGAAGCTGGCCGTAGCGGTCACCCCAGAACATCAGTTCGACCGGCATGACGACTTCGGCGCCGGCGGCCACGGCACGATCCCACCAGAAATCGATATCATCGATAACAAGCTGGATGGCAAAACCTTCATGGCCTTTGAAGGGATGGCCGTATTCGGGATAGGCATCCGCCAGCATGAGGGAGCTGCCATTGATATAGAGATGAATATGCATCGTCCGGCCGCTTTCATCGACCGGCACCCTGTGGGCCTCTTCGGCGCCGAAGGCCTTCTTGTAGAATTCCGCGGCCTTCACCGCACCATCGACGGTCAGGTAGGGCAGCAGGCCATTCTTCACCGGCGGCAGCTTGGCCGGTTTGTCTTCCATCGTATCCATGCTCGTCCTCCATCGTTTTTGAGCGCCGGCTGAATGCCCGGCTGCTTCAAAGACGTATCATGGAAGCATGATCCGACAGTGGCGGCCAATATTTTTGAAATCAGGACCTCAGAGATCGATGATCGTGCCGCGGCCGTCGTTCCAGACGCGCATCTCCGGCTTGCCGTTGTTTGCCTTGGCGCGCACCGGAGCGGGCTTCATCTTCATCGAAAGCGCGCGCCCGACCATGAACACGGTCAGGATGCCGCCGACGGCAAGCGTCACCGAGAAGGTGAGAAGCAGCATGGCGACAAAGAAGGTGGCGCCGGCCAGCATGAAGAAGATGGAGCGAATGTTCTGCATGGGTTTGAAACCTTTCTACAGAAAGGAATGTGGTCCTTCCTTTTCCTCTCTGCAAGGCAAGCATGGCTTTTTGTTGTCTTGCCGGGCTTTGCGAAGCTTGGCACTAATGGCTGATGAAGCAAACCACACCTCTGCGTTCCTCAAGTCTGCGCCGCTCGGTGCTGAGCGTGCCGGCCATCAATCTGCGGGCGCTCGAAAAGAGCCGTTCCCTTGATTGTGATGCGGTTATTTTCGACCTGGAAGACTCCGTCGCGCCCGAGAGCAAGGGCCAGGCGCGGGAAAATCTGCATGCTTTTTTTGCCGGACCGCCGCTCGAGGGCAAGGAAAGGATCATTCGTATCAATTCTTTGTCATCCGGATTCGGGGCGGCGGATCTCGATCTGGTCAAGGCGCTTTTGCCCGACGCCGTTCTCCTGCCGAAAGTGGATGGACCCCAGGATGTCATCGATATTGGCGATCTGCTGGCCGATGCACAGGTGCCAGAGGAGCTGCGCATCTGGGCAATGATCGAAACGCCGCGCGGCGTGCTGAACGTCGGGGCGATCGCCGAAACCGGCCGCATGCTCGGGGCGCGGCTCGATTGCCTCGTCGTCGGCCTCAATGACCTGCGCAAGGAAACCGGCGTCCTGCCGCAGCCGGGGCGAAGCTTTCTCGTGCCCTGGCTGATGCAGGTCATTCTCGCGGTCAAGGCTTATGGGCTTGATGCGCTCGACAGCGTTTTCAACGATTTCCGGGATGGCGAAGGTTTCGACGTCGAATGCGGGCAGGGTCGCGCTATGGGTTTTTCCGGCAAGATGCTGATCCATCCCGCGCAGATTGCGGCCGCCAACCGGCATTTCGGTCCGAGCGCGGAAGAGATTGCCGAAGCGCAGGCAATCATATCAGCCTTTGCCGATCCGGCCGCCCAAGGCCTCAACGTCATCAATGCGAACGGCCGGATGATTGAGCGGCTGCATCTTGTCCAGGCCGAAGCTCTGGTTCATAAAGCCCACCTGATTTCTGCAAGAAAGCCCGCCTGATGAAACTCTACCGCTTCCTGACCGGTCCCGACGACGCTTCCTTCTGCCACAAGGTCACCGCCGCCCTCAACAAGGGCTGGTCTCTGGAGGGCTCGCCGACCTATGCCTTCAATGCCGCAACCGGCGCGATGCAATGCGGCCAGGCCGTCGTCAAGACTGTCGAAGGCAAGGATTACGATCCGGAGATGAAGCTCTCCGAGCAATAGCGCGTTCTGCCGAACGCACGGTTTCAGCGCTCGGCGGCTTCCTCGGCGCTGGCCTCGATCCGCTCCATATCCTCATCGCTCAGCCCGAAATGGTGGCCGATCTCGTGGATCAGGACGTGAGTGATGATATCGCCGAGCGTCTCGTCGTTCTCGGCCCAATAGTCGAGGATGGGGCGACGGTAGAGGCGAATGCGGTTCGGCATTTCGCCGGTTTCCACGGTGAAACGCTCTGAAATTCCCCTGCCTTCGAAAAGGCCGAGCAGGTCGAAAGGCGTTTCCAGCGCCATATCCTCGAAAACGTCGTCATCGGGGAAATCCTCAATCTCGATGGTGAGATTAGTCGTCAGCTGGCGGAATTCATCCGGTAGATGGCTGTAAGCCTCCATGGCCAGCGACTCGAAGGTGCTGATCGTCGGCGCATGGCGGTCCTGCCAATCATCGCTCTGGTCTACGCGGGCCATGAATATTCCTTCCTTTGCGGGCCCATATAGAACCTTTGTCGCCGATTTTCGAGTGCGGAATCAAAGGCAGGAATAAATTCATAAAAAATGATTGTTGACTCTTCTTCAGCTCTCTGGAATCCATAAGAACATAACAGGAACAAGACGGACGGAGTAAACGCCATGGCGCAGAACGCCCTGGCGCGCGAGCGGCTTTTTGCGCTCCGCGAAACCATCGCCAAGCTAGAAGGAAAGCCTGCGCCGGCGCTTGCGGCAGCGGAGCGGGAAGCCATGGCTTCGGAAAAGACCGGAGAGATTCAGGAACGAAACGACCTCGGGCTTCGCCTGCCAATTGGCGTGTCACCGCTCGACGAGGCGATGGAGGGCGGCCTGCCGCTCGACGCGATCATTGAATTTCGCGCTGCAAGTTCCCGCGATGCTGGGGCGGCAAGCGGCCTGGCTATGGCTGTTGTGACGTGGATGCAGAAACAAGAGGAAGATGCCGGGAGGTCTCTGCCGCTGCTCTGGATCGGCGATGCGGTTGGCGCGCTGGAAGCAGGCCGGCCTTATGCCCCGGGGCTTAAGGATTTCGGATTGAAGCCGGAGCGATTTTTCCATGCCGCGCCGCGCAAGCTGGAGGATGCGCTCTGGCTTGCGGAAGCTGCCGTTGAAAGCGCAGCCTTCTCTGCCGTCGTCATGGAGGTGCGTGGCAATCCTCTGCATTTCGGTCTGACCGAAAGCCGTCGGCTTAGCCTCAGGGCGCGTGCCGCCCGCCGTCCGCTTTTCCTCATCCGTCAAGCCGGCGCGGAGGAAGCGAGCAGTGCTGCTTTGCGCCTTCGGGTCGAGCCGGCGCCTTCGAATCTGCGGCCGTTACCGGACGGATCGAAGCTAGCCGGCAGTATCGGTAACCCGATTTTCCGTCTCACGCTGGAGAAGAGCCGACATCCGGCTCCATTCTCCTTCCTTCTGGAGTGGAGCCCCCATGAACGCGAATTTCTTGCCGTCGACAAACCAAGCTTCACTCGGTCTCCAGGCGAAAAATCAGCGCATTCTGGCGCTCAGCTTCCCGCATCTGGCCACAGATCGCATCGCACGCAAGCGCTGGGGGCTTTCCTGGCGTTCGAAAGGGCGTCCTGAAGAACCGCCGCTCGTCTGTTGCGGCAAGCTCAACAACGCCATGCGTTTGACGGCGCTGGACGAATTCGCCGAGAGGTTGGGATTGCGGAAGGATCAAGGCGTTGCCGAAGCGCGCGCCATGTATCCGGCGCTCGATGTCATGGAAGAAGATCCTGCGGCCGACCGCCGGCTTCTGGAAGCCATTGCCGACTGGTGCGACCGTTATACGCCGATGGTGGCGTTCGATGGCAGGGATGGGCTGCTTCTCGACATTACCGGCTGCGCTCACCTCTTCGGCGGGGAAAGAGCTCTTCTCAAGGATATTCTGTCGCGGCTCTTCCATATGGGGCTCGATGCACGAGGTGCGGTCTCATCGACGTCGGGCCTTTCCTGGGCTGTCTCCCGTTTCGGAAACGGCGGCATCGTGGAAGACGAGGAGACGGAACATGTTTTGATGCCGCTGCCTGTCGCGGCCTTGCGCCTGGAAGAACAGATCGTCGAGGCTTTGAAAAAGCTCGGGCTCAAATATGTCGGCGATGTCATTCATGCGCCGCGGGCGCCGCTCACCCGCCGTTTTGGCCCGGCGCTGCTTCTGCGGCTCGACCAGGCGCTGGGCCGCGAGGAGGAGCCGATCTCGCCCCGGCGTCCCGTCGCCAGTCTTTCGTCCGAACGTCGTCTGATCGAGCCGATCGGAACGGAAGAACAGATCCTTGCCGTCACCGGGCAGGTTGCCGTGTCGCTGAAGCCGTCGCTGGAAGCGCGCGGTGCCGGCGGGCGGGTGTTCGAGCTAGTGCTGTTTCGTGTCGACGGCAGGGTTTTCCGCATTTCCGTCGGTGCTTCGCGGCCGCTTCGCGAGCCGAAGCTCGTTGCAGGGTTATTTTCCGAACGGCTGCATGCGATTTATGACGATATCGATGCCGGCTATGGTTTCGAGATCCTGCGCCTGAATGTGCTGCGGCATGACCAGTTCAACGACACGCAGGGCGATTTTGAAGGTGACCGGCAGGATGAAATCTCTCTTTCAACCTTCGTCGACCGCGTTTCGGCCCGTCTTGGCCGGGATTGCCTGCAAAGTTTCCAACTTCGGGAAAGCCATGTGCCGGAGCGGGCCGTGATCACGGTACCGGCAATGGAGAGCCTACCGGCATTGCAGAAAGTGAAGCAGGACAGCGCGCTTCCTTTTCGTGAGGAGCGCCCTCTGCGGCTCTTTGCAAACCCGGAGCCCGTTGAGGTCGCATTTGCTGAAGTGCCGGACGGTCCACCGCAGACTTTCCGCTGGCGGCGGACACAACATCAGGTGGCAAGAAGTGAAGGACCGGAACGGGTCGCCATGGAATGGTGGATCGATGGGGATGATGCGCAGACGCGCGATTATTTCAGAATAGAGGATGAGTCTGGACACCGCTTCTGGATCTATCGTCAGGGTCTTTATGGTGAAAAACCCGATCCACGCTGGTTCATGCATGGGGTCTTTGCATGAGGGCCGAGCCTGCATTCTTCGAAATCGGCACGAGAACGAACTTCTCGTTCCTCGAAGGTGCCTCCAGCCCGGAGGAGATGGTCGTGCAGGCCGCTCACCTCGGACTCGGCGGTCTCGGCATTGCGGACCGCAATTCGGTTGCCGGCGTCGTCAGGGCACATGCGCAGGCCGAGCAGCTTGAGGAGAGATATAAAAACAGAGATGCGATTATGGCCCAGGCAGCGAAGGAAAGGAAAAGAGAAGAGATTCTCGATCCTATCCGGATTCAGCCGGGCGCCCGACTCGTCTTTTCCGATGAAACGCCTGATATTCTCGCCTATCCCCGCAATCGGCAGGGCTGGGCGAATCTCTGTCGTCTCCTCAGCGCGGGCAATCTGAAAGAAGAGGCAGTCAAGGGCGCCTGCATTCTGACAGAAGCAGAGCTCATGGAATGGGGCGACGAGATGATGCTCGCGCTCGTTCCGGACCGGAGCCTTATCAGCGATCCTGCCCGCCAGCCGGTGCTTGAAGACTATCTGGAGCGGTTTCGCAAACGGTTCCGCAAGGGATTTTTCATGGCGTTGTCGCCAGCCTATGACGGGCGGGACCGGCAGGCCTTTGCGGTGTTTTCCATGCTGGCCGCCCGAAACCGTGTGCCCTTGATTGCAACCAATCAGCCGCTCTATCATCACCCCGATCGCCGGCCGCTTTCTGATATCGTGATCGCGATCCGGGAGCATGTGCAGATCTCGGAAGCCGGATTCCTTCTGGCGTCCAATGCCGAACGCTTTCTCAAGGATGCACGTGAAGTATCCAGGATTTTCCGGGACTATCCTCACGCGGTCGAGAATACGCAGGTGTTTTTCGCAGGGCTGAGCTTTTCCCTGAACGAGTTGAAACATAATTATCCCGCGGAAAACGATCCCGGCGAAACCCCGCAGCAAACTCTGAAAAGACTGACGTGGGCAGGAGCGGCAAAACGTTATCCGGATGGTATTCCCGAGAAAGTGGCGCAGCAGATCGAGTATGAGCTGAAACTCATCGGCGACAAGAATTATGCCTCCTACTTTCTGACGGTTCACAAGATCATACAGCACGCTCGTTATCAGATTGGTGTGCTTTGCCAGGGGAGGGGGTCGGCAGCGAATTCGGTCATTTGCTTTTGTCTTGAGATTACCGAAGT
Source organism: Rhizobium sp. CNPSo 3670 (assembly GCF_057784555.1). Classification (NCBI taxonomy): domain Bacteria; kingdom Pseudomonadati; phylum Pseudomonadota; class Alphaproteobacteria; order Hyphomicrobiales; family Rhizobiaceae; genus Rhizobium; species Rhizobium sp. CNPSo 3670. Next base: position 19,440 of record NZ_JBXSOL010000049.1, on the reverse strand, counting down.
CGATCCTCAAAAGAGCACGCTCCTCTTCGATCGCTTTATTTCGATGGACCGGGACGAGCCGCCTGATATCGATGTCGATTTCGAGCATGACAGGCGTGAAGATGTCATCCAGCATATTTATGGAAGGTATGGCGTCGCGCATGCCGGGCTGACGGCAGCCGTCACCAGCTATCGCACTCGTTCGGCAGGCCGCGAAGTCGCCAAGGCCTTTGGCCTGTCGGAGGATGTTCAGTCGGCCATCAGCAGTCTCGTCTGGGGCTGGTCCGAAGACAATCTCTCGGAGCGGGATGCGAAGGCGGCTGGCCTCGACATCAAAAATCCAGTGACGCGGAATGTGCTGAAATATGCATCGGAACTCCTCGGTTTTCCGCGTCACCTCACACAGCATGTCGGTGGCTTCGTCATCACGCGGGACCGGCTCGACGAAGTGGTGCCGATCATGAAGACGGCGATGCCGGATCGATACATGATCGAGTGGGACAAGGACGATCTCGACAATGTCAAGATTCTCAAGGTGGATGTTCTGGCGCTCGGCATGCTCACCTGCCTGCGGAAAGCTTTCTCGCTGCTTGAACTGCATTATGAGATCAAGAAGACGCTCGCCGATCTCGGCAATAGGGAGCATGGAGAAGAAGGCGAGCCGGTCTATGACATGATGGGCCGCGCCGATACGGTCGGGGTTTTCCAGATCGAAAGCCGGGCGCAGATGAGCATGCTGCCGCGTCTGAAGCCCAGGCGCTTTTATGATCTTGTCATCGAGGTGGCGATCGTCCGGCCGGGACCGATCCAGGGCGACATGGTCCATCCCTATCTGAAAAGACGGGAACAGACGAAAAGGAATATTCCGATCGAATATCCGAGTGAGGAGCTGAAGACGGTTCTTGAAAGAACTCTTGGTGTGCCTTTGTTCCAGGAGCAAGCCATGCAGATTGCAATCACTGCGGCAGGCTTTGCGCCAGCGGAGGCGGACCGGCTTCGACGCGCCATGGCAACGTTTAAAAGAACCGGCACGATCGGCAATTTCGAGACGCGTTTCATCGAGGGGATGACGACAAACAAGCGTTACACCAAAGAATTTGCGCAGCAATGTTTCAATCAGATCAAGGGTTTCGGTGAGTATGGATTCCCCGAAAGCCACGCCGCCTCCTTCGCGCTGCTGGTTTATGCCTCCTCGTGGATCAAAGCCTATTATCCCGATGTCTTCTGTGCGGCGCTGCTGAATTCACAGCCGATGGGATTCTACGCGCCGGCCCAACTGGTACGGGATGCACGAGAGCATGGCGTGAAAATCCTGCCGGTCGATATCAACCAGTCGGACTGGGATTGTACCCTGGAAGAGGCCGCCTTCGATCATACGGCCATTGATTTCCGGCACCGTGAAATGCGGGAAATCATCAGGACACGACATGCGGTACGGCTCGGCCTGCGGCAGATCAAGGGTCTTTCGTCCACCGATATGCAGTTGCTCGTCGACAATCGTGGAGGAGGTTACGCGTCGGTGCGTGATCTCTGGCTGCGTTCCGGGCTGCAGAAATCCGTCATCGAGCGACTGGCGGATGCGGACGCCTTTCAATCCATCGGACTATCGCGTCGCGAGGCGCTTTGGGCGGTACGGGCTCTCGATGTGAAGAGCGCAACGGAGGAACTGCCGCTTTTCGGGCAAGTGCGCCATATCGATCTGCAGCCCGAACCTCAGGCAAAGCTGCCGGATATGCTGCCGGGAGAGCAGGTGATCGAAGATTATCGCTACCTGTCGCTGTCGCTGAAGGCGCACCCCGTATCTTTCCTGCGCGACGATTTGCGCAATGCTCGCGTAACACGCAATGTCGACTTGCTGCGCGTCGCGAACGGGCAGCGGGTAACGATTGCCGGCCTGGTGCTGGTGCGGCAGCGACCGGGATCGGCCAGCGGCGTGATCTTCATGACACTGGAAGATGAAACCGGCGTTGCCAATGCGATTGTCTGGCCGAAAATTTTCGAAAAATACCGGTCGGTCGTCATGGGTGCGCGGTTGGTGAAGATCTTCGGAAAACTGCAAAGCCAGAGTGGCGTGATTCATACCGTCGTCGAGCATATCGAGGACATGACGCCTGCCCTTGGTATCCTGCAGCGCGAGGCCCGCCGTTTCGGCGCTTGCGAACGCTCGGACGAGGTATTGCGGCCCGGCGGCGACCAGCGGCAGCTTGGCGATGCGCGCAAGAGGATGGGGCGAGAGACGGCTGCCGCAAGCCGGCATACGGATGTGGCGGAAACCGCCGATATCATGCCGCGCGGCCGGAATTTTCATTGAAACGCGTCGCGCTGCCCTGGCTTATCTCCACGTCTTTTGTCGTGCATGTCATCGCCTCCGAAGCGAATATTAGAAAATTTGCAACAGGCTCCGCCTAACGTGCCTTGCAGGGAAGCGGACTCGAATTTTTTCTTGACAGCAACCATCTTCTTTAGCAGAAAACACGATAGTCAGTGTCATGTTTGGAAATGAAGACGTGCTTGTCTGCAGCTGCAATTACATAACCGACAAGGAAATCCGGGAGGTTATCACCAACCTTCTCGACGAAGATTGTTGGCAGCTTATCGTGCCTGCGAAGGTCTACCACGCCATGGAAAAACGCGGCCGTTGCTGCGGCTGCTTCCCCAACGTGGTCGACATCATCATCCAGACGACCGAGGAATATCACGCCCGTCGCCACTCGACGGAGGCCGAAATATTTGATTTCATGTCGCGCTTGAAGCAGTTCCATGAGGAAAACAGGAGAGCGGACATTGAAAGGCGACAAAAAGGTCATCGAGCGGCTTAACGAGGCATTGTTCCTCGAACTCGGTGCGGTCAACCAATATTGGGTTCACTATCGTCTTCTCGAAGATTGGGGCTACACCAAACTCGCCAAGAAGGAACGCGCCGAGTCCATCGAAGAGATGCATCATGCCGACCGGCTTGTCGCCCGCATCATCTTCCTCGAAGGTCATCCCAATCTGCAGACCTTGGCCCCTCTGCGTATCGGCCAGAACGTCAAGGAAGTCCTCGAAGCCGACCTCGCCGGCGAGTACGACGCCCGCACGGCCTACAAGAAGTCGCGCGATATCTGTTATGACGCCGGCGACTATGTGTCGATGAAGCTGTTCGAAGAGCTGCTGGCCGATGAAGAAGGCCATATCGATTTCCTCGAAACGCAGCTCGATCTGCTCGAAAAAATCGGCGAAAGCAAATACGGCCAGCTCAACGCCGATTCCGCCGACGAAGCCGAATAAGCTCCTACCAGATGCCGGCCGCGTCAGGGCGGCCGGCACTCCCGTGCTCGCCGCGCGCAAATCGGAAGCATCGCGGTCTGATCAGTCCTCCGATTTCAATGCTGTCAGATGCTGGAATTCGGCGATCACCTGGTCATAGACGGCGCGTTTAAAGGGGACGATCAGGCTAGGTAGCTCCTGCATCGGCTTCCATTCCCAGGCGTCGAATTCGGGATCGTGGCCGCCGGGCGGCGGGTTGATGGCGATCTCGTTCTCGTCGCCCTCGAAGCGGAAGGCGAACCAGCGCTGCGTCTGACCGCGGAATTTTCCTTTCAGTCCGATGCCGATCAGCGTCGGCGGCAGATCGTAATTGATCCAATCGCTTGCCTCGGCGAGCAGCGTCACCGTCCTGATGCCGGTTTCCTCATAGAGCTCGCGATAGGCGGCATCCAGGGGATCCTCGCCCTTGTCGATGCCTCCCTGGGGCATCTGCCAGAGCTGCGGCGAGCCGTCATATTCGGAATTGCCGTCAGGGATGCGTCGGCCGGCCCAGACCAGGCCATCGCGGTTCAGGATCATCACGCCGACGCATGGGCGATAGGGCAGATCCTCGGCTTTCACGGTCGCTTGGCTCATCTTCTTCTCCGTTGAGACATCATCTCAGGGGTTTTTGGGGTCGTTGGAAAGCGCCGCGACGCCGACGATCTCGATGCCGCGCATCGAAGCCTCCTCGCTCCACTTGGCAATGGCGTCGACGCTTTCGTCAAAAGCCGAGGCGATGCCGATCGCCTGGCCGTTTTTGCGTGCGATGCGTTCGAGCTCGTCGAGTTTCTTCAGGATGGCGTCGACATTAAGCTGGCCGTCGAGCTGCAGATCGGCAAAGGCATAGGGCAGTTCGGTCCCCTTGGCGACATCAGCTGTTTTCGACTGCGCCGACGTCCCGTCGTCGAGGAAGAGCAGGCCGCGTTTGCCGATATCGCGCATCACGGGTTCCATGGCGGCAGGGTCGGAAAGGAAACGGCCGCCGAGATAGTTCATGATACCGGTGTAATTGGTGATCTCGCCCATCGCCTTGTGCAGGTTCTCGATGTTGCGGGCGATCGGCTTTGAGGTCAGCAGGGTCTCCGGGCCCGGATCAATGGCCGGATAATCAAACGGTTCCAGCGGCACCTGAAGAAGGATTTCATGGCCGCCGCGGCGAGCCTCCTGCATCCACCGCTGGAGGCTGTTGCCGCTTGCGGCAAGGGCCAGCGTGATCTCCTCGGGCAATTCGGCGATGGCGCGCTGCGTTCCTGTCTGGCTGAGCCCAAGTCCGCTGACGACAATGGCAATGCGCACACCGCGGGCGCCGGACGAGGGGCGGGCATACTGATCCATCGGCCGTCGGCCGTCGGGACCGACGATCGGTAGCCTGCCATAGGCCGAATCCTCGAGCAGTGTCTCGTTCGGCAGCGCCGCCATGCGCGGATCCTGGCCGACCTGCATTGCATCGACCAATACCGGTCCGCTGCCGTCGCGGGGACGGGGGCTGTATTTGGTAACGACGGAGCCGTCGCCGGTGACCATCTGCTCGACATTGGCGCCCGAACGCGGTTCCGCGCGCGGCATTCCATCCGCCGCCTGGCCGGCCGGCGTCTGCGCTGGTTGAGGCGTGCTGGAAGAGGGCGCTGCCGCTTGCTCGGCTGCCGGCGGTTTTTTGCGCTCGAGCCCGTCGCCGCGAAAGGCCGTATAGAGAGAGAAGCCGCCTATCGCGAAAAGGCATAGACTGGCGGCGATCCGGCCGAGGCGCAGCACTCCCGGCCGCCGACTGCCGGTTTTGCGGTTGCGCCCCAAAGGCGCATGCAGGTCCGTTCCCAATTTTCTCGCCCGCTCCAAACCGGGAAACAGCAGAAAGGGTCAAGGCCGGGCGAGTGCCCGGCCTTGCAATGATCGATTACTTGGCGACGACGGCCTTGTCCGGGTTCGGCGGGAAGGCCGGGTCGGTCTTCTTGCCGCGCAGCAGGTCGAGCGCGTAGTTCAGCTGAACGTCGTCCTTCGGGTCTGGCGGCACATAGGCAACGGAGCCTGAACCCTCGTCGGTTTCGCTCTGGCCCTTGATGTGGCCGCGCAGGCTGGATTCACCCTCCGTCACCATCTTGCCCTGAAGTTCCTCCGGCAGCGGCTCCTCGACCTTAATGTCGGGTGTGATGCCGGTGCCCTGGATCGAGCGCCCCGACGGCGTGTAATAGAGCGCCGTGGTCAGGCGTAGCGCGCCGTTTTCGCCGAGCGGGATGATCGTCTGGACAGAACCCTTGCCGAAGGAGCGGGTGCCGAGAACGGTGGCGCGACGAAGATCCTGAAGGGCGCCGGCGACGATTTCCGATGCGGACGCCGAACCGCCGTTGATCAGCACAATAACCGGCTTGCCGTCCGTCAGATCGCCCGGGCCGGCATTGAAGCGGCGGGTTTCATCGGGATTGCGGCCGCGGGTCGAAACGACCTCGCCACGCTGCAGCAGGGCATCGGAGACATTGATCGCTTGGTCGAGCAGACCGCCCGGATTGAGGCGCAGGTCAAGGACGTAACCCTTCAGCTTGTCGGCCGGAACGGTGTCCTTGATCTTCTTGATCGCCTTCTCCATGTCGGGATAGGTCTTTTCGGTGAAGGAGATGATGCGGAGATAACCGACATCGTCCTCGACGCGCGACTTGACGGCCTGGACGGCGACGACGTCACGGACGATCGTCAGCTCGATCGGCTTGTCGGCGCCCTTGCGGATCAGCGTCAGCTTGATTGGGGTGTTGACGGCGCCGCGCATCTTCTCGACGGCGTCTTCCAGCTTCAGGCCGCGAACGGACTGCCCGTCGATCTCGGAAATGTAGTCGCCGGCGAGAACACCGGCCTTGGCGGCGGGCGTGTCATCGATCGGCGTGATGACCTTCACGAGCTCGTCTTCAATTGTGACTTCGATGCCGAGACCGCCGAACTCACCCTTCGTCTGGGTGCGCATATCTTCGGCGTCCTTCGCATTCATGTAGCTCGAATGCGGGTCGAGCGAAGACAGCATGCCGTTGATGGCGTTTTCGATCAGCTTGTCTTCGGCCGGCGGCGTGACGTACTGCGCGCGCACGCGTTCGAAGACATCGCCGAATACCGACAGTTCCTTGTAGGTGGAGGATCCGGCTGCTTCTGCCGGCACACCTGCCGAATAAATGACGCTCATCGCGGTCGCACCCATCAATGCGCCGACCAGAACAAGAGAAGCCCTACGAATCATTGCGTGCCTTTCCAGTGTCCTTGGCGGTCCACCACGGTCGGGAATCGACCGGTTTACCGTCTTTTCGAAATTCAATGTAAAGCGTTGGCCGGTCCGTTTCCAGCGCCAATGCAGTTGCGCTCGCCACTCTTTTCGCTCCCATCATGGCGAGCGGTTCACCAGAGAAAACGAATTTTCCCTGACGGGTATTGATGGTATCCATTCCCGAGAGAACCAGGTGGTATCCGTCGCCCGCGTCGAGAATGATCATCTGACCGTAACTGCGGAAAGCGCCGGCAAAAACCACCAGCCCGTCTGCCGGGGCCGTCACCACTGTCTCCGGGTTGGTGGCGACCGTCATTCCCATGGCTTCATGCCCGGTGCCATCGGCATCGCCGAACTGGCGCAGGATATCGCCTGCCACGGGCAGTTCCAATTTCGCCCTCAAATCTGCGAAGGGATATGCGGGCGCAATGCGGTTTTTATCGGGCACGCCGCTCTCGGCCAGCGCCTTGGCCTGAGCCCGCTGCTCGTCCGTCAAGAGCTTGCGGTTCTCCTCCGCCTGACGGGCCGCGGCGGCCGCTTCGCGTACCGAGGCGATCTCGGATTCCATCGAGGCGACGAGGCCTTCGAGGCTGGTCGCCTTGCCCGCGAGTTCCTCGGACCGCTTCTTCTCGGCCTCCAGATCAGCGGCGTTGCTGCGGCTGAGCTTGTCGTTTTCGGCAAGCAGCAGATCCATGCGCCGCTCTTCCTCGATGCTGTCGGTCATCGTCGCCGTCAGCTGGCTCTTCTCGGCGGCGCTTGCCGTCTGTAGCGCGGCCAGGCTTGCGAGATCGGCGGCGAGCTTGTCGGTTTCCTTGCGGATGCCGGGAACGACGGCGCCCAGCAGGATGGCGCTGCGCACGGATGCGAGCGCGTCGTCCGGGGTAACGAGCAAAGCCGGCGGCGGATTGCGGCCCATGCGCTGTAGTGCCGCCAGCACCTCGGCCAGCAGGCCGCGGCGTTCGTGCAGGGAACGGCGGATGCCATCCTCCCTGACGCCGAGGTCGGCAAGCTTCTTCTCGCTCTCAAGGATCTGTTTTTCCAGCCCCTTGCGGCGGGCGGCGGAATCGATCAGCGCCTGGCGAATGCTCTGCGTGCTCTTTTCCAGATTGGCGATACTCTGCTGGAGTTCGCTCACCTTATCGGAGGAGAGGCTGATTGATTTCGACAGGGTTTCGAGTTCGGCGCGGGTCTGATCCCGTCTGGCGGCAAGTTCGGCGGCCGGATCGGGCGGCGGCGCCTCGGCGGGCGGCGGGTGTGAAGATTGCGCCGCTTCCAGGGCGGCATCCTGGGCCAGAACTGAAAACGGGCTTGTCGAGACGAGGATGAGCGCAACACCAAAACCGGCTGCAAGTGCCGGCAAAATCATGCGGTGTCGCCTGGTTGGAGTCGTCGTCATGCGTGTCAGGGCACTCTCTCAAATCGCGCGGAGACTAAGCTGATTTGGCACGCTTTGCCAGAAAGTTTGCAGGAGAAAGCCTGCCTGCGCAAAACACGGCTGCGTGACAATGCGACGCATAGCCGAGCAATGGACTAGCCTGAATAGTCAGACGCGGTGATAGGGGTGGCCGGACAAAATGGTGACGGCGCGGTAGAGCTGCTCGGCGATCAGGGTGCGCACGAGTTGATGCGGCCAGGTCATCTTGCCCAGGCAAAGCGTGGCGTCGGCCCGGTCGTAAAGGCCGGGATCAAGGCCGTCGGCTCCGCCGATTGCAATCGTCAGCTCACGTTTGCCCTGGTCACGGTAGTTTCCGAGCAGCTTGGCGAAGGCTTCACTGTCGAGCGCCTTGCCGCGTTCATCGAGAAGGATGAGAACGCTGCCCTCGGTCAGCGATTTCAGCAGCATCGCCGCCTCTTCTCGCTTTCGAGTCTCCGCATTGGAGGCCCGGCTTTCACCGACTTCAGCAACGCGGGTGAATTCGAGGCCGACAGCAGAGCCGGCCTTGGCGAAACGATCGAGGTAACGGGCCACAAGATCCTTTTCGGGGCCGGACTTCAGCCGTCCCACCGCAAAAAGACCAATTCGCATTTCCCCGCTCCTGCTCGTGACGGCATTTCAGGCACACGATACACCGCGGCCGGCTTCTCATGTTTCCCGGCCAGTCAAATGCCGCATCTCAGGCGCCGGGCGATGCCGGCCCGCCTGTCAGTGCCGTGTCTCTTCATCCATATCCGGAGCCGCCCACATCTTTTCGATGTTGTAGAACTCGCGGATTTCGGGACGGAACACATGCACAATGATGTCACCCGTGTCGATCAGGATCCAGTCGCCGCCTTCCTGACCTTCGACGCGGGCCGTACCGAAGCCTTCGTCCTTGAGATCGGTGAGCAGGTGATCCGAGATCGCCAGGACGTGCCTGTTCGAGCGGCCGGAGACGACCACCATGTAGTCTCCAAGCGCCGATTTTCCGGCAATGTCGATCGTGACGATATCTTCAGCTTTGGAGTCCTCAAGGCTGGTGAGGACGGCTTCTAAGGCGCGGGCAGCGGCATCGGCGCCACGTTCCGCACTCTTCGGGACAACGGCGAGCGTTTTTCCCTTGGCGTGTACTGTTGTCAGTTTTTTCCCTTTCCTGGAATGACAAACCATGCACAACACGAGATCCGATTAAGACCGGATCATGGTTAAGATAGGCATCAAACCATTAATGTTTCAAGACGTGCTAAGGTACAGAGCCGCCGAAAATCCGATCTGGTGTCAGAATTGAAGAATATTGCCGCCGGGGCTGCTTGTGCGGTCGGTGTACAGTTTCCGTACCGCGGCGTAAAGTGCGGCAAATTCCTCGATTTTCCGATTCGATGACCGACTCAGCCGTAAAAACACCTGTTCCCGTCCTGCGAATCAGCTTTCCGAATGAGCACCGCCTCGGTCACGGCAAGATGGAGCTGCTGGAGCATATCCGCGCGACCGGGTCGATCTCGGCGGCCGGGCGGGCGATGGACATGTCCTATCGCCGCGCGTGGCTGCTCGTCAGCGAGATGAACCGGATGTTCTCAGAACAGGTGGTGGAGCCGCAGCGCGGCGGCCAGAAGGGCGGCGGCGCGGCATTGACGCCGTTCGGCGAAGAATTGCTAGCGCGGTTTCGCCGGATGGAACAGACGGTGCGGGAGAGCCTTGCCGAGGATCTCGCCTGGCTCGAAGCCAAGCGTAACCTGCTGCTCGGCGAGCACGATTGATCAGCTTTCCAGGGCAACCGTCTTGATGATGGCGAAGACGATCTTGCCGCGCCGAAGATCGAGGCGCTCGCAGGAAAGCGCGGTGATGCGGGAGAGAACGGCATCGCCGTCGCAATCGAGCCGGATTTCGACTGTTCCGTGGTCGTCCGGCGCCATGTCTTCGATTTTGCCTTCAAGAATGTTCAGCGCGCTCATGCCCTCGGGCCTTGCGGTCGCCAGCATGACATCGCGGGAAGGAATGCGGATGCGCACCGGTCTGCCTGGTGCGAGGGCGGTGCCGGGAATATGCAGCCGGTTGGATTTCAGGGCGACGATCGACAGGCGGTGGCGCGCATCGAAGCTCTCGACCCTGCCTTCGAGCAGCGCCCCCACCTCTTTCCGGTCGGAAGCCGCAGAGGGATGGCTCAATATGTCGACTGCGGGACCTGTCGCCTCCACCTTGCCGTCGTGCATGACGACGACCTGGTTTGCCAGCCGCGCCACCTCGGCGATCGCATGGCTGACATAGACGATCGGGATTTCGGTCTCATCGCGCAACCGCTCGAGATAGGGCAGGATCTCGGCCTTGCGCGCCTCGTCGAGGGCGGCAAGCGGCTCGTCCATCAGGAGCAGGCGCGGCGAGGAGAGAAGGGCACGGCCGATCGCGACCCGCTGCTTTTCGCCGCCGGAAAGTTTTGCGGGGCTGCGTCCCAACAGCGGCTCGATGCCGAGCAGGTCGATGACATGATCGAAGCTCTCGCGGTGTGCCGCCTTTGGGGCAAACCAGCGGCCGTAAGAAAGATTGGCGCGGACGCTCAGATGCGGGAACAGCCGCGCCTCTTGGAAGACATAACCGAAACGGCGGCGGTGTTTCGGGACGAAGATGCCAGCTGTCGTTTCGGTGAGGCGCTCGCCGTCAAGCACGACGCGGCCCTCATCCGGCCGGGCGAGACCGGCAATGATGCGCATCAGTGAGGTTTTGCCGGAGCCGGAGCGGCCGAACAATGCGGTCACACCGCCTTCGGAGGTGAAGGCGGCGTCGAGCGCGAAGGCACCGAGCCTCTGTTTTGCCTCGACGATCAGGGTCATTCCGGATCGATCCTTCGGCCGGCGAGACGAGCGAGTAATTCGGAGGCGAGCACGGCAGCCATGGAAATGACGATGGCGACCAGCGTCAGCCGCAGCGCGCCGGCATCGCCGCCCGGCACCTGGGTGAAGGTGTAGATCGCGGACGACAGGGTCTGGGTCTCGCCGGGAATATTGGAGACGAAGGTGATTGTCGCGCCGAATTCCCCCATCGCCTTGGCGAAAGAGAGGATCATGCCGGCGATGATGCCGGGGAGCGTCAGCGGCAGCGTGATCGTCAGGAAAATCCAGACAGGGCCGGCACCGAGCGTTCCGGCCGCCTCCTCCAGCTTGCGGTCGACTGCTTCGATCGACAAGCGAATGCTGCGCACCATCAAGGGGAACGCCATGACGGCACAGGCGAGTGCGGCGCCCGTCCAGCGGAAGGAAAAGACGATGCCGAAATATTGGTCGAGCAGGCTGCCGATCGGGCCGCGGCGGCCGAAGAGGATCAGGAGAAGGAAACCGGTGACGACGGGCGGCAGGATCAGCGGCAGGTGAACGATGCCGTTCAGCACCGACTTGCCCCAGAAGCGGCCGCGGGCCAAGAGCAGGGCAACGAGAATGCCGAAGGGCAGGCTCGCCAGCATCGCGACGATCGAGACGCGCAGGCTGAGCAGGATCGCCGTCCATTCCTCATTGCTCAGGCCCAGAATATCCAATCCAAACCGTCTCCCTGATAATCGAAGTCGCCGAGGCAAGCCTCAGTTTGATGACAAACCTGCGGTGTCACTCGACGCCTGCCCCTCATCCGCGGGGAGAGGGTTAGGGTGAGGGGCAAGCATCTGAACGAAGCGGGCAGCCAGAGCAGTGGGTCAGCAGCCTTGACTGACGCTAAGCTGTCGCCCCTGATTCCGCAATCGCCTCAGTTTCTCAATCACTTCAGGATAGTGAAGCCCTGCGCCGTGAAGAAGACGGACGCCTTGTCCGATTTCAGGAAGTCGAGATAGGCCCTTGCATTCGGGTTCTTGCTCTTAGCAACGATCGCGACCGGATAGATGATCGGTGGGTGGGAGTCGGCCGGGAAGGTGCCGACGATCGCGACATCCTTGTCGGCCGCCGCGTCGGTCTGGTAGACGATGCCATAAGGCGCTTCGCCGCGGGAGACAAGGACGAGGGCTGCGCGTACGCTTTCGGCGCCGGCGACCTTGCTTTCGACCGATGTCCAGACGCCGAGTTTTTCCAGCGCAGCCATGCCGTATTTGCCCGCGGGAACCGATTTCGGCTCACCCATGGCAAGCCTGCCCTCACCGAGCAAAGCGGCGAGATCGAAACCCTGTTTGATCTCGACCGGCTTTGCCTTGTCCTTTTCGGCCACGAGCACGATCCGGTTTCCGAGCAGGTTCGAGCGGGTGTCGGCTTTGATCAGCTTCTTCTTGCCGAGGTAGTCCATCCAGTCGAGGTCGGCCGAGATGAAGATGTCGGCCGGCGCGGCGTTTTCGATCTGCTTGGCAAGAGCCCCGCTCGCCGCATAGGAGGCGACGGCTTCCTTGCCGCTCTCCTGGGTCCAAGCGGAATTGGCGGCGTCGAGCGCATTTTTGAGACTTGCCGCGGCAAACACGGTCAGCTTCTCAGCGGCTGCGGTGGGTGCCGGCAGCGCCGCGCCTATGCAGAGAGCCGCGATCGCGGCGGTTGCCAGCTTCATCCATTGGCAGCGGTTCTGCATGCATTCACTCCTCAGGTCTCGAAATGTTTCTACGAATATAACGATACTCATAGATTGGCTAGGGGATATGTCCATGAAAATATAACCCTACCGGCGGCCGGGCTTATCTCTTCATGACGGGCTTGCTTTTGAGAGGCTGGTCCGTAGGCGCGCGATGAGCGGGGATGGCGATTGCCAAGTCAGCGGACCCGCAGGGGGAAAGAGTTGTTTTGCAGAGCTTGCCGATTAATGCGGCAGCATTCGACGCCTTGTGACTGCAGTATTGCGTCGGTTGCATTGCTGCATTGCACAAAATGATATTCACCTTGCCGCGGAATATGGTACGACACATTCGTCGAAACGGCTTTCTCCTCCTCCCATAGCCGTTCGACAGGATCGGCAACACTCCTCCTCCCAGTTGTCGATCGAGTTTATAAGCCCGACGGATCTCCTCCCCCGTCGGGCTTTCTCGTTTCCGGGATTTTTTCCAAAATCAACTATCTGACCGTGCCCGGCAAAGCGCCGTTGCGGATTGCCGTCGAGCTCAGGCCGGAGCGTGGGCCGTGGATGAAGGTCCAGGCCGGAGCCCGCTTCTTCCAGAGAACGCGCGCATCGTCCTCGTCGACGCGCGCGAAATCGAAGCTCCGCGTCATTTTCGAAGAGAGATAGGAGAGCGTCGCGCCCGGCCGGTCTATCACCGCGATCGGAAAGGTGCGGGCGATCTCCTGCCATTTCTGCCATTTGTGAAAGGTCTGCAGGCTGTCGGCGCCCATGATCCAAATGAAATGCACATGCGGATTGCGGGCCTTGACGCGGGCCAGCGTATTGGCTGTGTAGCTGACGCCGAGCGCCTGCTCGAAAGCGGTGACCTTGATGCGCGGATCGGCGGCGACACGCTCGCTTTCGGCAATTCGTTCGGCGAGCGGCGCGAGAAGATTGCGGCTTTTCAGCGGATTGCCGGGGGTCACCATCCACCAGAGCTGGTCGAGACCGAGCCGCTTGATGGCGATTTCGGCGACGAGCGCATGGCCCTCATGCGGCGGATTGAAAGACCCGCCGAACAGGCCGACGACCATGCCGCGCTCGCTGTGCGGCATGCGGAGATAACGTCGGTCCAGCTCTTCCGTCGTCACGTCAGGGTCGGGTCTGTCCGGCACCGCGCACCCGGTATTTGAAGGAGGTCAGCTGTTCGACACCGACGGGACCGCGGGCATGCATCTTGCCGGTGGCGATGCCGATTTCCGCGCCCATGCCGAACTCGCCGCCGTCGGCGAACTGGGTAGAAGCGTTGTGCAGCAGGATCGCCGAATCGACTTCGGTGAAAAAACGCTCGACGACGCCGGGATCCTCGGCGATGACGGCCTCGGTGTGGTTCGAGGAATATTTCTGGATATGGGCGATGGCACCCGATATGCCGTCGACGACGGCGACCGAGATGATCGCGTCGAGATATTCGGTCGACCAGTCCTGCTCCGTCGCGGGCTTCAGGCCGGGCACAACTTTCAGCACCGCCGCCGAAGCGCGGATCTCGCAGCCGGCTTCCGTCAAAGCCTTGAGCAGCGGCGTCAGATGCGTGCCGATTGCCGCGATATCGACGAGCAGAGTCTCGGCAGCGCCGCAGATGCCGGTGCGGCGCATCTTGGCGTTGACGACGATCTTCTTCGCCATCTCAAGATCGGCCGATGCATCGACATAGATGTGGCAAAGGCCTTCGAGATGGGCGAAGACCGGCACCCGCGCCTCGTTCTGGACGCGGGCAACCAGGCTCTTGCCGCCGCGCGGCACGATGACATCGATTGCCCCGTCGAGGCCACGCAGCATGGCGCCGACCGCAGCTCGATCGATAACAGGAACAAGTTGGATAGCGTGCTCTGGAAGTCCCGCTACCTTCAGGCCTTCGACCATGCAGGCATGGATAGCCTGCGATGAACGTCGCGAATCCGAGCCGCAGCGCAGGATGACCGCATTGCCCGCTTTCAGGCAGAGCGCCCCGGCATCGGCGGTGACGTTCGGCCGGCTTTCAAAGATCACCCCGATGACGCCGAGCGGCGTGCGGACGCGCTCGATCTTCAGGCCGTTCGGCCGATCCCAGGCGGCGATGACTTCGCCAACCGGATCGGCAAGGGCGGCGATGGCGCGGATTCCCTCGGCCATCTCGGCAATGCGCTTTTCGTTCAGCGTCAACCGGTCGACGAAGGAGGCAAGCGTTTCGCTGCCTTCGATATCCTTCAGGTCCTTGGCGTTTTCGGCCAGGATATGCGCCCTGCTCGCCAGGATCGCGTCGGCCATGGCGTTCAGGGCCTTGTTCTTCGCCTCGGTGGACGCAAAGCCCAACGGTCGCGCGGCAGCCTTCGCCTTGCGGCCGATGTCGTTCATCAGCGCATCAATGTCAGGCCCCGGCGCAACGGTATCAAGCATAGCTCGCGTCCTTCTTCTGCCTTTCCGATTTCGGTCTGATCTGGGCGGTCATCACCATGTCGTCGCGATGGACCATGGCGGCGCGTCCGGCATAACCGAGAATGGCCGCGATCTCGGCCGATTTGCGGCCGGCGATGCGGCGGGCATCCTCGGCATCGTAGCTCGCAAGGCCGCGGGCGATCTCTCGACCGGCCGGTCCGATGATCGCTACCGTGTCGCCACGGCTGAAGAGGCCGGAAACGCTGCGCACGCCGGCGGGAAGCAAGCTCTTGCCGGCGCCGAGCGCGGTGACGGCGCCCTCGTCGACATGCAGTTCGCCCGCCGGCTGCAGCTGCCCTGCGATCCAGGTCTTGCGGGCGGTGACCGGTGTTCCCGAAGGTGCGAACCAGGAGTAGCGCGCACCGTTTTCGATCGCCGACAGAGGGCTGTCGGTCTTGCCCGACGCGATGATCATGGCGCAGCCCGACGTGGTGGCGATCTTGCCGGCATCGATCTTGGTGCGCATGCCGCCACGCGAGAGCTCGGAAGCGGCCCCTCCGGCCATCGCCTCGATTTCCGGGGTGATTTCGCCGATCGTCTCGAGGAAGGCCGCATTCGGATCGAGATGCGGCGGCGCGGTGTAGAGGCCGTCAATATCGGAAAGGAGGATGAGCAGGTCGGCGCCGGTCATCGTCGCCACACGGGCGGCAAGCCGGTCGTTGTCGCCATAGCGGATCTCGCTGGTCGCGACCGTATCGTTTTCGTTGATGATCGGCACGGCGCCGATCTTCAGGAGCTGATTGATGGTGGCGCGTGCGTTGAGATAGCGGCGGCGTTCCTCGGTATCACCGAGCGTCAGCAGGATCTGGCCGGCGACGATTTCGTGGCGCGACAGGCTCTCCGACCAGGCGCGCGCCAAGGCGATCTGGCCGACGGCGGCGGCGGCCTGGCTTTCCTCTAGCTTCAGCGCGCCGGCGGGCAGGTTGAGCACCGAGCGGCCGAGGGCGATTGCCCCCGAGGAGACGACGAGCACGTCGACCCCCTTGGCCTTCAGGCCTGCAATATCGGCGCACATCGCATCGAGCCAGGCCTTCTTCAGCCCGGCCTTACGATCGACCAGCAGGGCCGAGCCGATCTTGATGACGATGCGGCGGTAGCGGCCAAGCGGCTTACGGCTGGTCATTGGCCGCATCCTCGTCCGTGCCTTCTTCGCTGACGATCATGTCGCGATGCCGGAGCTTCGGCACCTTGGCGGGCTTTTCCTCGGCATTTTCTTCGACGATGATATCGCGCAGCGCGCGCAGAACCTCCGTCATGCCCCTGCCGGTGACAGCGGAGATCTGGAACGGCGTCTTGCCGCAGGCCTTCGCCAGCTCCTTCGTCTTCTTCTTCAGTTCGGCCTCGTCAAGCACGTCGATCTGCGACAGCGCCACGATCTCGGGCTTGTCGGTCAGCTCATTGCCATAGGCTTCGAGCTCGTGTTTGACCGTCTTATAGGCCTTGCCGACCTTTTCCTCCTGGGCGGAGACGAGATGGAGCAGCACGCGGGTGCGCTCGACATGGCCGAGGAAACGGTCGCCGATGCCGACGCCCTCATGAGCGCCTTCGATCAGGCCCGGAATATCGGCCAGGATGAACTCCCGCTCGTCAACCGTAGCAACGCCGAGATTGGGATGCAGCGTGGTGAAGGGGTAGTTGGCGATCTTCGGCCGGGCGCGGGTAACCGATGCGAGGAAGGTCGACTTGCCGGCATTGGGCAGGCCGACAAGGCCGGCATCGGCAATCAGCTTCAGCCGCAGCCAGATGGTTTTTTCCTCGCCTGGCAGGCCGGGATTGGCCCAGTCCGGGGCCTGATTGACCGAAGTTTTGAAATGGGCGTTGCCGAAGCCGCCATTGCCGCCATGGGCGAGGCAGTAACGCTGGCCTTCCTCGGTCAGGTCGCAGATCATCGTTTCCCGGTCTTCCTCGAAGATCTGGGTTCCCACGGGGACCTTCAACGTCACGTCTCTGCCATTGGCGCCGGTGCGGTTGCGGCCCATGCCATGGGTGCCGATCGTCGCCTTGAAATGCTGCTGATAGCGGAAATCGATCAGCGTGTTCAGGCCATTGACGGCCTCCACCCAGACATCGCCGCCGCGTCCGCCGTCACCGCCATCGGGGCCGCCGAACTCGATGAATTTCTCGCGCCGGAAGGAAACGCTGCCCGCGCCGCCATCTCCGGATCGGATATAGACCTTTGCTTCGTCGAGAAATTTCATTTTACTTCCATATTCCGTGGCAGTTGGACGGCCCGTCTTGGCCCATTCGATATAGGCGGTTCCGACGGAGGTCAAAGATTATCGTGAATTTTGTCAGCTATAACATACAGTACGGCTTCGGTCTCGACGGCCGATACGATCTGGCGCGGATCGCCCGGAGCCTCGAAGGCGCCGATGTCATCGCGCTGCAAGAAGTGACCCGCGGCTTTTCCCGCAACGGTTTTGCCGACATGGTGGCCGGGATTGCCACCTTGTTTCCCGACCATTTCTGGGTGTATGGGCCGGCCTGCGACATACATATCGACGCGGGTGAAGGCGGCTTGCTGCCGGTGCACGGCACGCGTTTTCAGTTCGGCAATATGGTGCTGTCGCGCTGGCCGATCCTGTCGACGCGGACGCTGCTTCTGCCACGCAGCCGGACGATCGCCAAGATCAACCTGCAGCGCGGCGCAACCGAGGCGCTGATCGCCATTCCGGGCGGAGCGATCCGCGTCTACTCCGTGCATCTCGACCATGTCTCCGCCGACGAGCGCATCCGCCAGCTGCAATTCTTGAACGGGCAAGTCAACGCATTCGTCCAGGAGGGCGGATCGCTGACGGGCGGTGGCGAGCTTGATCTGCCGGAGCTGCCGCTGCCCGACGAGTATATGATCATGGGCGACTTCAACATGGAGCCGGAATCGCCGGAATATTGTGCGCTTGCCGGCGCCGGCGGCGGATATTACGGCCGTGTCGCCAGGGTCGGCACCCCGGTCGACGCCTTTGCGGCACTCAAGGCTTACGGGCCGGACAGCTACAGCTGGATGGATCCTGATGATCACGGCAAACGCATGCATCTTGACTACTGCTTCGTCAGTTGCGGCCTGGAGAGCCGGTTGAAATCCGCCCGGATCGATACACAATCCCTCGGTTCCGATCATTTCCCTGTCTGGGTCGAGATCGGCGATTGACGAAGACGCCGCCGAGCCGGCGGCGTCTTCTTTTCCACTTCTTTCAGAGCATGTCCGGCACCATGCTCTGTTATGCGACCTTGCGCGGCTGCAACGCGCCCGGCTGGAGCACGGTTTCGATGTGCGACACCATTGTGTTGCGGGCGAAACAATAGATTTCGCCGCAACCCGTCATGCGGAACCCGAGCTTCTCCTGCAATCGCAGCGAAGCCGGGTTGTCTGCGAAGACACCGGAATGAACAGGCGTCTCCGGCATGCGGCGCGAGAAGCGCTCGATGATCGCCGCCACCGCCTCGCTCATATAACCGCGCCGCCAGTAGTAGCGGTTCAGCCAATAGCCGAGGTGCCAGCGGCCGTGGCGCAGTTCGATCGAGACGGCGCCGATATGGACATCGTCTTTGCCGGTGATCGCGAGCGACCAGTCCGGCAGCGTGCCTGACGTGACCGGCATCAGCCAATCCAGCGCATCCTGCCTGTCGAAGGGCGCGGGGACGCGGGAAAGCATGCGCGTCACGGCGAAATCGGCAAGCGATTCCGCGATGGCGGGGGCATCGCTCAGCCGGTGGGGGCGGAGCGTCAGCCGGGCAGTCGGGATGACCGGCGCAGGGCCGGGCATCTTCGGCCTGGTATCCGGCCTTTGCAGTGCCGACGTGCTCATGCGATGTTCCCCCAGCTTCGCAGCGACATCCAGGTCTTGCGGTCGAGCCTGTACCATTCGACAGGCACGTTGCTGCCGAGCGCCAGCGAGGCCGCGAGGCCCGATCCCTGGAACTGGAAGCCGCACTTCTGGATGACGCGGCGCGAGGCGACGTTCATCACCCGGCAGCGGGCGTCGATCTGATCGACGTCCTGACGGGTCCGGAACACCATGTCGACGAGGGCATGGCAGGCCTCGGTGGTGTAGCCCTGGTTCCAATAGGGCTCACCCAGCCAGTAACCGATCTCGACGGTCCTGCCGTCGCTGTGGGGTTCCACGCCGCAGCACCCCATGAAGGCGCCGTTTTCGGCTTTGGTGATGGCATAGACGCACTTGCCAATCTCGCCATTTCGCGAACGCCAAACAAAGTCGGCGGCATCATTGGCGGTATAGGGGTGCGGCATACGCGATACCATGGTGGCGACTTTGGCGTTGTTGGCGAGATGGGCAAGGGCGTCGATGTCTTCCTCGTGGGGCGCGCGCATGACGAGCCTTTCCGATAACAAGACAGGGCAATCGGTCCTTAACCGCTCCGGCCTCAGCCGTTCCTTGGAAGACCGCTGGTCTTCCCGGGAAGACCGTGATTGGTCAACCCTTATCAATTCGCCTTGCATGTTCAGTCCTCCTGTTTGGACAAAGAAAAAGGGGAGATGGCGCCCCATCTCCCCTTTTTTCTGGACTGAACCTGGTACGGCCAGCCGGGTCGA
>NZ_JBXSOL010000048.1:0-28869 GCF_057784555.1 Rhizobium sp. CNPSo 3670 | reverse complement strand
ACCAAAATTCCCCATAGATCGGCATCTACCTTCTTATCGCTGGCGGAAAAGCTGCGCTTTCCCTGGCGATGGTAGCTTCTCGTTCGCTGACGCTCGCCATAACCTGAAGGCTGAGCAACGCGACGGTTCAAATCATGGAACCGAAATCAACATTTCCCTAAAAGCCCGCCAATGGCGGGCTTTTTGCGTTTTAACGCCGCAGAAACGATAGTCCAATCAGTTGTATCGATCTTCAGGTAACGACGAAATAGTTGCTAAAAGGATAATATTCTAATATATGTAGTTCAGGCGCTTCTTATATTTTCCTAGCAGCAAGCAACGTCCGTCCATTCGGCGGCGCCTATTATTCTATTCAAACGGCAGTTCGATTTCATGAAGTAGATCAGATCTATAGGGGGGAATCATGCGAAAATGGCGATCTTTTCTACTGACGTCTCCATATGGGAGGCGCCGTGTTTTATCGGCAATCGCCGCGTTGCCCGCGTTCTGCGCAGTGGTGCTCTTCACCGAGGTTGCATATGCGCAAGCGCCGACCGAAGAACAGCGTGACGCCATCCGAGCGGAATGCCGCTCCGATTTCATCGCCAAATGCTCCGGGGTGACGCCAGGAGGAATGGAGGCGCTTACCTGCTTGCAGCAGCATAGCGCCTCGCTTTCGGCGGGATGCCGGAATGCGGTTTCCGCGGTGACTGCAAAACCTAAGTCGACATCGGCGCCGGCTGCGCCTGCGGATACGGCGGCGAGCGCTCCGGCGGCCGCGACCGGGGCGCCGGCGCATCAGCCAACGCAGGCACAGCGAAATGCGGTCAAATCGGCTTGTCAGCGCGATTTTATGGCGCAATGTTCTGGGGTAACGCCGGGAGGCGCCGCGGCGCTCAGTTGCCTGCAGGAGCATAACGCCGCTTTATCGGCGCCATGCCAGCAGGCGGTCGCCGCATTGGGGGGAACGGGTGCGCCGACGACCGGCGGTGCAGGCGCCACGGGCGCGATCACGCCGGCTCCGCGAGCAATGATGCCGGCCTTCTCACCGCGCGAGGAAGTGATGATCCTGCGGGAAACCTGCGGAGCGGATTTCCGGGCCTTGTGCCGCATGGTGCCTTTGGGGGGAGGACGAGGCATCGCCTGTCTGCGGAATAATCTGCAGCGGGTGTCGCCGGCCTGTCATCGGGTCCTGACCTCGGGATTGTAGCACCCAGCCGAAACTTGCATGCAGAATGGGGTGATCGCGCTCCAACGGAAATTTCCGCGAGTGCGATCTGGCCAAGACCGCAGACGGAAGTTGCCCGCCTCGATGCCTTGCATCTCACACATTTCATGTCCGGCTCCGGCAGGTCCGCCAGCCAGTCTGCAATTCGATGAAATCAATGACGACACGAACGAAAGGCATTGCCATGTCATCGACTTTCCCTTTTCCGCAATTGAAGCGGATGCTTATATATGCGTCGGTTTCCGCAAGCTTGGTGCTGCCGACAAGCGCTTGGGCGGATGATGCAAAAGAGCTGCTCAAGAAGATGTCCGATTTTCTGGCAGCGCAGGAGACGATCTCCTTCACATATCAATCTTCGCTCGAAGCGGTGACGCCCGCCTTCGAAAAGCTCCAGTTCGTGAGCTCGGGGACCGCCAACCTAACCCGTCCCGATAAGTTGCGCGTGGCGAGGACCGGTGGCTTCGCGGATCTCGACGTCAGTTTCGATGGTTCGTCGCTGACAGTACACGGCAAGAATCTCGACGCTTACGCCAAGATCGATGGCAAGGGTTCGCTCGATGATCTGATCGACAGGCTCATGACAGCGGGCGTCGAAGCGCCGGGCGCTGATCTTTTATCCTCCAACGTCTATGACGAGCTCATGTCCGATGTGACGGAGGCCAAACATATTTCCAGTGCTTTCGTCGATGGCGTCGAATGCGAATACCTTGCCTTCCGCACGGCCGAAATCGACTGGCAGATCTGGATACAGACCGGCTCGCAGCCGATACCGCGCCGCTACGTCATCACCAGCAAGCATGTCGTCCAGGCGCCGCAATACACGCTCGAAATCCGTGATTTCAAAATTGGAGCAGATGTCGCAGCCGTTGCCTACACCATCGAGATTCCTGCCAGCGCGAAGACGGTCGATCTGAGCGAACTGCAATCGCTTGATGAGCTTCCGGCCGCCGCCGAAATGGGAGAAGCGAAATGACCTATAACAAGCTGCTGTTCGCACTCAGCGTTGCCGGCGTGCTGACATTCACCGATTTTCGCATTGAGGGGCAGGGTTACATGCCATTGTCGGTCGGCTTCGGCACGCCGGCGGGCGCCGTCATCGGCAGGCCGCTGACGCCGCTCTCCTATGCAGGCGTGGCTCGCCGGACGACGCGGCGGGTCGTCACGCGCACGACGACGACTATCGCCGTGCTTCCGGCGGGGTGCCGCTATGGTCCCTATTTCGGCGGCTATTATTATCGATGTGGCGCCTATTATTATGCCAAGAGCGGCAGTGTTTATGTGCAGGTGATCGTCCAATAAAGCTGCGATTGCTTTACCCGACATTCGATATCTCTGCCTCCG
The DNA here is from genome assembly GCF_057784555.1 of Rhizobium sp. CNPSo 3670. Lineage (NCBI taxonomy): Bacteria > Pseudomonadati > Pseudomonadota > Alphaproteobacteria > Hyphomicrobiales > Rhizobiaceae > Rhizobium > Rhizobium sp. CNPSo 3670. The sequence continues at coordinate 26,321 of NZ_JBXSOL010000048.1, read as the reverse complement.
TCATGGGCGCGGCCGCCTTTACGGTCGCGCCACGTCGCCTCCAATATTCCTCTAGGCGCTGGAGCAGCACGTAGAAGGAAGGGACGAAGAGGATGGCGAGGCAGGTCGAAGCGATCATGCCACTGAAGACTGATATGCCGATCGACTTGCGGGCCGATGCGCCCGCGCCTGTCGCCAGCACGAGCGGCAGGACACCGAGGATGAAGGCAAAGGAGGTCATCAGGATCGGCCGGAAGCGCAGGCGGGCGGCCTCGACGGCTGCGTCCAGGATTTCCATGCCTTCCGCGCGTTTTTCCCGGGCATATTCGACGATGAGGATGGCATTTTTGGCGGCCAGCGCAATCAGCAGGATCAGGCCGATCTGCGTGTAGAGATTGTTGGCGACACCGGCTGCCGTGAGTGCCGCCACCGTGCCGAGCAGGGCGAGCGGCACCGCAAGTATGACCGCCAGCGGCAGGATCCAGCTTTCATATTGGCCGGCCAGCACGAAATAGACGAGCAGCATGGCAAGCGCGAAGATGAAATAGATCTGACCGCCCACAGCCTTCTCCTGATAGGAGAGCGCCGTCCATTCGAAACCGGTTCCCGCCGGCAATGTATGGTCGGCGATCTGCTCCATGACCTCCAGCGATTGGCCGGAGCTGAAACCGGCGGCTGGTCCGCCGACGATGGTGGCGGTGGGATAGAGATTGTAGAGGCTGATCAGCGAAGGACCCTGTGTCATGGTGACGTCAACAACGGTGCCGAGCGGCACCATCGTCCCGTCGCCGGCCTTGACCTTCAGATTACGGATGTCTTCGGGACTGACCCGGAAATCGGAAGCGGCTTGCGCATAGACCTGAAAGGTGCGGCCGAATTTGTTAAACTGCGTAACATAGCTCGATCCGACATAGCCGGAGAGAGCGGAGAACACCTGGCCCACCGTGACTCCCAGCGTCTCCGCCTTGATGCGATCGACCGAGACCGCAAGCTGCGGCACGTTCGAGCGAAACGGCGTGCTCAGCCTTTGCAGCGATGACTGGGCGTTGCCGTTCTTGACGATCGTGTCGGCAAGCGTCTGCAGCAGCGGATAATCGGATACGCCGTTCCTGAGTTCGACCTGCATTGTAAAGCCGTTGGCATTGCCGACGCCTTGTATCGGAGGCGGCACGACCACCAGCGTTTTTGCGGTCAGCACATGCTGCAGAGCGTCGTTCAGATGCCGATAGATCGACAGCAGGTCCTGCCCCTTCTCCTTACCGCGCTCGTCCCAATCCTTGAGGACGACATAGGCGACGCCGGCATTCTGCAGGCTGGCATTGTTGTCGAGAACGGAAAGGCCACTGATGGTCAACACCTGATCGACGCCAGGGGTCGCCTCGGCGATCTTGCCGACCTCTGCCATCACAGAATCCGTCCGCTCTTTCGATGCGCCGTCCGGCAATTGCGCACTGATCAGCACATAGCCCTGATCCTCCAAGGGCAAGAACGCCGTCGGCAAGCGGGTGAGGCCCCAGACCGCAACCCCGATCAGCGCGAGCGCCGCGATGGCCATAATGCCGCTGTGGCGGGTCATCGCTCCGATCAGGCCGGCATAGTGGCGTTCACCCCAGTCATAGCCCCTATTAAAGCCGCGATAGAGAACATTGCGTTTTTCGGGAGGCACCGGCGTGCGAAGCCAAAGGGCGCATTGCGTCGGCTTCAGCGTGACCGCATTGATGGCGCTGATCAGGGCGGTGGCGGCGATGACGAGCGCGAACTGCCGATAGAGTTGGCCGGTCAGGCCGGGCAGGAAGGCGGCCGGAATAAAGACAGCCATTAGCACCAGCGTGATCCCGATGACGGGGCCGAGCAACTCCTCCATCGCTTTCTCAGCGGCCTTTCGGCCTGACATGCCGGCCTCGATGTGACGAGCGACGCCTTCGACGATGACGATGGCATCATCGACGACGATACCGATCGCGAGGACTATGGCAAAGAGCGTCGACAGATTGACCGTGAAGCCCAATGCCGCCATGGCCGCGAAGGCGCCGACGATGGTGACGGGAACGGTCGTCGCGGGCACGAGCATCGCCCGCCAATCCTGCAGGAAAACCAGAATGACAATGAGGACGAGTACGCCAGCTTCGATCAAGGTGACGTAAACCTCGTCGATGGAGGCTTCGACGAATTTCGTCGTATCGAATGGCATGTGATATTCGAGACCCGGCGGAAAGCTCCTTGAGAGTTCTTCCATCTTGGCGCGCACCACCTTCGCCACCGCAATGGCGTTTGCCTCCGGCAGCTGGAAAATGCCGATGCCGGCGGCCGGCCGGCCGTTTTGTGTGAAGGACTGGCTGTAGGTCTGGGCGCCGAGTTCGACGCGGCCGATATCGCGGACGCGCGTGATCTGGCCGCCCTGTCCGCCTTCGACCTTGACGACGATGTTCTCGTAGTCGGCCGCCTCGTTCAGCCGGCCATTGACATTCAGCGTGTATTGGAAGACCTGCCCTTTCGGCACCGGCGGAATGCCGATCTGGCCGGCGGCGACCTCCTGACTCTGCTGCTGCACGACATTGACGACATCCTGCGGCGTCAGGCCGCGTGCCTGCAGCAGGTTGGGATCCATCCAGATCCGCATCGCATATTGGCCGGCGCCGAACACCGTCACGTTGCCGACACCAGGTAGGCGGGCGAGTTCGTTCTGCAGATTGATGACGGCGTAGTTCGACAGGAACAGACTGTCGTAGCGGCTGTCGGGCGAGGTCAGGCTGACGAAGCCGAGGATCGCCGTCGATTTCTTTTGTGTCGTCACGCCCTGAAGCTGCACCGCTTCGGGAAGCGACGACATTGCGATGGCGACGCGGTTCTGCACCAGAACCTGCGCCTGATCCGGATTCGTGCCGATGGCAAAGGTCACGGTCAGGGAGTAGGTGCCGTCGCTGGCGCTGGTCGACTGCATGTAGAGCATGTCCTGCACGCCGTTGACCTGCTGCTCGATCGGCAGCGCCACCGTGTCGATGAGGGTTTGGGCGCTGGCGCCGGGAAAGCGCGTCGTCACCTGCACCGTCGGCGGGACGACATTCGGATATTGCGCCACGGGCAGCTGGAACAGGGCGACCGCGCCAACGAGCACGAAGACCAATGCCAGAACGTTGGCGAGTACCGGTCGCTCGATGAAGAAACGCGAGATCATGCTGTTGTCCTCAGACGTTCAGAAGAAGCATGGCGGCGAATTCATTGCGTTGTGGTTTTGGCCTTGGCATCGCCGGCGGCATTGGCCGTCGGGTTCATGTCCATCTTCTCGGGCGTGACCTTGCTGCCGGGAACGGCCTGCTGAACCCCTTGGGTCACCACCCAGTCTGCCGGATCGAGGCCGGATTGGATGACCCGGAGCGGACCTTCACGCTGGCCCGTCTTGACCTGCTTCTGCTCGACGACGTCGTCCTTGCCGAGAACGAGCACGTAGCTGCCGAGCTGGTTCGTTCCGATCGTATCGTCGCGCACCAGCAGGGCTTTGTCGTCGTGGCCGACCGGCACCCGGACTCTGACGAAGAGGCCGGGCAGCATGGCGTGGTCCTTGTTGTCGAACACGGCGCGGACCTGCAGCGTGCCGGTGGACGCATCGAGCTGAGGCGATGCGTAGTCGAGATGCCCCTGATGCGGGTAACCTTCTTCCGTCTGCAGGCCGATCTCCGCCGGTATGCTCGGAAGGTCGGTCTGCCTGAAGGTATGTCCCTGCTTTGCCATGGTTTCCTTGATCATCAGCACCTGCGTTTCGCTGACGTTGAAATAGGCATAAAGCGGATCGGTCTGGACGATGCTGGCGAGTTTGGTTGGGCCCGACACGCCGACCAGCGTGCCGATATCGACGAGGTGATCGGTGACGATGCCGTCGAAGGGGGCCAGCACTTCGGTATAGCCGAGATTGATCGTTGCAAGGTCGACATTGGCCTGGGCGTTGAGGATGGCTGCATTCGCCTCGTCGAGCGTCGCCTTGGCGCTGTCGACCGCGGTCTGCGTAGTGACCTGTTGCTTCGACAGATTGACCTGCCGGTCATATTCCTGCTTTGCGCCGACCTGGGAGGCCTGCTGCGAGGCGAGCGATGCCTTCGCCTGATCCAGCTGCGCCTGGTAGGTGTCGCGCTCGATGCCGAAAAGCTTGGTGCCCTTCTTCACCATCATCCCGTCCTGGTAGTCGATGGACTGGATGTAGCCCTGGACGCGCGCCTCTATGTCGACGGCATTGAGCGGCGCGGTATTGCCGGTGAGTTCGAAATAGAGCGTCACCGACTGCTGCACGGGCTGTGCGACCCGAACCGCAGGCGGCGGCGGGGGAACATAGGCGTTGCCGCTCTCCTCGCAGCCGGCAAAAACCGCCATGCCGGCAAATGTCACAAAAAGTCGCAGAGCCTTATGCAATCTCCCACGCATTGCCGCCGCCTCGACAGGTCAAGAGCCCACTGCACAGTTCACCAATCGCAATTGATCGAAGGACAATATGCAGCAATTCAAAATACAACAGCGTCCGTTGCGCCGCTGAACGACGCGTGGCGCTGTCGTCTTCATGCGTGCCTCGACGGCGGCCCCCAATCGGCCTGCCGACGGCTTAATGCGGTATTATGTCGCGGCATTGCTAAAAATTGCAATAGCCCATAGTGCACAATTGAACTGTGACGAGGCCGGAAGAGCAGAGGCGGGGTCCGGAGTGCGGTTACGGTTTCCCGAGCCGTTCTATGGCGGACTGCAAGGGGGCGTCCGAAACGCGGACCAGCCCGATATAAGGATTGGCCATATCCGAGATCAGGAAGACCGCGCCGGCGACGGAAAGCGCGCAGACGAAAAGAATGGACAGTACCGTCGGATTGGGCGGCGCCTGCAGGCCGAAGGTCGCAAAAAGCAGCGAGAGCCAACAGACGAGAACCGCCAGGAACGCCCAGGGCAGGCCCTCGCTGCCGGATTCGACCAACAGCCAATGGGTTTCCGCCACCATGCCGCTGACATCGAGAGCGCGCGTCTGGAGAAAGTGCTGGACGGCATCCCTAGGCGACAAGGATCGAAGGTCGCTCTGAACCGCCTCGATATCCTGATATTCTCCGAGCGCCTTGCCGGATGCTTCGTCGGTGGTCGCGGCAGTCCAGCCGCGGCTCAGCCGTCTTTCGATGAGCTGGCGCAGCAGCCGGCGCGCATCGCCGGTTTCCGGGCCGTATTGTGCCATGACGCGGTCCAGCAGAAGGACCCTGGCAGCTGCCGTTCTCATCTCCACTTCGGCGTTGTCATAGGTCGATTTGGCGGATGCGATCAGCAGGCCGAGCGCCAAGGCCGACAGCGTTCCTACCACCGCGGTCGCGAGCCTGATGACGTCCTTGGATTCCGAGCTGAGATGATGATCCGGCAAGCGGCCGCGCACCATCATTCCTATCGATGTTGCCGCCGACAGAAAAACAAATACAAGTCCGCCAAGCAACAGTGAGCTCAAGCCCTGCCCCCACATCGTCACGTCAATCCCGCAAGCGTCGGGATGCTTGCAGGTTGTGCAATTGCTGCTGTCAGCATAGCGAAAGATTGAGGGGGCGTGGAACTCTTTACTTTTCTGTTCTCGCGACGGCGGAAATCATTGCTGGAAAATGAGCAGGACGTAAGCCAGGAAAAGCACCAGATGCACGGCCCCCTGCATCAGATGCGTGCGGCCGCTGGCAAAGGTGATGATGCTGACGGCAAGGGTGAGCACGAGCATCACCAGATCGCCGTGTTCCAGGCCGAGGGTGACCGGGTGTCCGTAGAGACGGCTGACGACCAGCATCGCCGGCACGGTCAGCCCGATCGTCGATAAGACCGAACCCAAAAAGATATTGACGGAGCGCTGAAGATTATCGGCGATGGATGCGCGCACAGCGCTGATCGCCTCGGGCGTCGCGACAAGCACGGCCATGACGACGCCGCCGAATGCGGTCGGCGCATGCAGGGTTTCGATGATGTAGTCGATCGGCCGTGCAAGCTGCTCGACCAGGAAGACGACCGGGCCCATATAGGCGAAGAGCAGAACGGTGTGGGGCCAGAGCTGTCCGCGAGGGGACACCTGTTCGCCGGGATGCTGATCGCGGTTGCGATCGGTTGTGAAATAATCGTGATGGCGACCGGCCTGGAGAGACAGGAATGTGGCATAAAGGCCGACCGATATGATGCCGAGTATCAGTTGCCTTGCTGCCGATGGATGCTGTCCGTCCGGGCCTGCAAGAAATGTCGGCATGACCAGGCTGAGCGTCGCCAGCGGCACGATCACCCCCAGATAGGCGTTGGCGCCCTGCAGGTTATGCTGCTGTTCCGGTCGCCGCCACGCGCCCAGCAGCAATGACAGGCCGACCATGCCGTTCAGAATGATCATGACGACTGCAAACAGCGTGTCACGCGCAAGCGTGGGATTGTTTTCGCCGTGAAGCATGACGGCTGATATTGCCATCACCTCGATCGAGGTGATGGCAAGCGTCAGAATGAGCGTGCCGTAAGGCTCCTTCAGCCGTTCCGCCAGGTGGTCTGCGTGCCGAACGACCGACAGAGCGGAGCCGAGCACGACGGCAAACAGCCACGCGAAAACGACAGCGAACCAAAGAGGATGGGAAAGCTGTGCGAAGATCTGCTCCTGGAAAGCAAGGAAGATCAAGCTCGTCGCGACGCTGACGCCCAGGAACCATTCCTCGCGCACCAGTCCCGTGGCGCTGACGGCGCGTAATGCGGGACCGTCCGTCATCGAAACCACCCGCTTTCTGGCAAATGCCGCCGAGATGCGATCATCACCACCATCGTGCCCGCCCGCTGTCTCCTGCCCGCCACCTGAGCCGGGAAGATGAGGCTGCCTCAAGGCGAACAGAAGCTCAAGTCAGATCGTATGTCTTGGAGCAAAACTTGCAGGTTCGTCGCTCCATACCCCACGGACCCGCGCAAAGGAGCAGCCGATCACGCCACGCCTTGCGTTATTCGCGGCCGGTCGCCGGGATCGCCGCGCCGGTGACGACGGCTGCTGCCGGGGAAATCAGGAAGGCGATGAGGCGGGCGATCGATTGCGGCGAGACCCAGCCCTCCGTTTTCGCATTGGGCATGGCGGCGCGGTTTTCAGGCGTGTCGATCGTCCCGGGCAGAATGCAGTTGGCGGTGATGCGGTCGTCGCGGCATTCGGCGGCAAGCGCTTCCGTCAGCCGGATGACGGCGGCTTTGGAGGCGGCGTAAGCGGCCTGGTTGGGCCCGGCCTTCAGGCCGGGCGCGGCGGCGACATGAACGATGCGGCCGTAGCCCGATGCCTTCATCGTCGGGAGAACCGCGGCGCTGATCGTCAGCGCAGTGCGGGCGTTGGCGGTCATCATCGTGTCCCATTGGGCGGGGGCATCCGGCCCGACCGGCCCCATCTGAAACCCGCCGACGGTATTGACCAACGCACTGACGCCGCCGAAGCGCTTGACGGCCCGGGCGACGGCGGCAGCGCAGGAGGCGTAATCGGTGAGATCCGTTCCGGCAATCGATAGAAACTCGCTGGACGCGGGAAGCTCGCCGGCCAAAGTTTCCAGCTCCTGGCTCGAACGGTTCATGCAGACGAGTTTCACGCCGGCGCCGGCAAGCTCCCGGACAACGGCGCTGCCGAGGTTGCCGCCGGCTCCCGTGACGATCACGGCTTTCTGGTCGTTCATGGCAAGTGATCTCCTGACGGTGCCGTTGCTGGACGCCGCGCATTGTTGGTCCAGGCTGCGCCGCAACGCAACCCCTGCGCAACCGCGCCAGTCAGGTATCTTGAGAACGTTGGCGGAGTAGTGAGCTCCGCCCGTCATCATCCAGCTCCGTCGCGTTGGGATTCAGTGATATTTTTCCCGTTCGCGGCCGAGGATGACTGGCGCATCCAACTCGGAGATCGAGCGGGTGACGTCTGCCGGGATGTCACCGGTGAGCTGCAGGTCGAGGTACCGAGAGCAGCAGACGCGCAGGAAGGATGTGAAGTTCCCGAGATCATGGCCGGCATCGATCGATTCATGATGCAGTCGAGTAATCAGCTGCACGACGTTCATGCCGTCGCGCCGGGAGATTTCCTCAAGCTTCGACCAGAAGAAGTTCTCCAGCCTGACGCTGGTGACCATGCCATCGATGCGCAGCGACCGGGTGGTGCTTTCCCATAGCCGCGCATCCGCCTTGATGAAGAGTTCACACATGTCGTCCTCCCGCCGCCGCCTCCTCAGGCGGCGTTGGTTTCAGGTATTGACGAGGCATCGAGTATGGCCATGAACTGCCGCAGCCAGGAGGGATGCGCCGGCCATGCCGGCGCCGTGACTAGGTTGCCGTCCGAGATCGCATCGGTAATTGCAATATCTGCGTAAATGCCGCCGGCAAGTTCGACTTCCGGCCGGCAGGCGGGATAGGCCGAGCAGGTGCGGCCCTTCAGCACGCCGGCGGCGGCAAGCAGCTGCGCGCCATGGCAGATGGCTGCAACGGGTTTTCCGGCATCGAAGAAATGCCGGACCGATTTGATGACGTTGGCATTGAGGCGAAGATATTCCGGCGCGCGACCGCCGGGGATGACCAGGGCATCGTAATCCTCCGCCCGCACGCTGTCGAAAGTGGCGTTCAGCGCGAAATTATGACCTCGTTTTTCCGAGTAGGTCTGATCGCCCTCGAAATCGTGAATGGCAGTGGCGACAGTCTCACCCGCCTTCTTGCCGGGGCAGACGGCGTCGACCGTATAGCCGCAGGCGAGCAGCGTTTGAAACGGCACCATCGTTTCATAATCTTCGGTGAAGTCACCCGTGATCATCAGGATATTAGAAGCTGGCATCGCATCCTCCCTTGAAACCAACAGGCGAAGATTAACAAAGACCGCCCGGCAGCAGGTACTGTGGGAATACTACAGCCGAAATTCTCGGCCGGATACAGGTGGGCATTACGACAAGCGCGCTTTCAGATCCTTGATCAGACCGTTCTGACAGTCGCATCCGGTACGGCGCAAGCCTCGCCGCCGCCGAAGAGGCGAGAACGGGTGAGAAAGCGTTTCTCGCGGCCGTTGTCGAGCGAGAACATGCCGCCGCGGCCCGGCACGACGTCGATGATGAGCTGCGTGTGTTTCCATGCCTCGAACTGGCTGGCGCTGATATAGACCGGCACGCCGCCGATCTCGCCGAGCTTGACGTCGCTGTCGCCGACCATGAATTCATTGGCAGGATAACACATCGGTGAAGAGCCGTCGCAGCAGCCGCCGGACTGATGGAAGAGGATATCGGGATGGTCCCGCTTGATTTCTGCAATCAGATCAAGGGCCGCATCGGTTGCGAGAACACGCGGTTCGCCGTCGACGGTCGTTTCCATGGTTCTTCCTCCTAAAGTTTGGGGGAAGAAAAAAAACCTCCCCGACCCCTCCCCACAAGGGGAGGGACTTAACTTGTTGAACTGCCTCGTTCTAAAAGCGATGTATCGCCTTGCTGAGACTTCGGTAGGGAAAGCTGGAGGAGCGGCATCATAAGCCGCTCCCCCTTGTGGGGAGGGGTTTTGAACCTCTCCCATATGAAAACATCTCAGAAGAAACCGAGCGCCTTCGGGCTGTAGCTGACCAGCATGTTCTTGGTCTGCTGGTAATGCTCGAGCATCATTTTGTGAGTTTCGCGACCGATGCCGGATTGCTTGTAGCCGCCGAAGGCGGCGTGGGCGGGGTAGGCATGGTAGCAGTTGGTCCAGACGCGGCCCGCCTGGATCTCGCGGCCGAAACGGTAGCAGCGATTGGCGTCGCGGCTCCAGACGCCGGCGCCGAGACCGTAGAGCGTGTCGTTGGCGATTTCGAGCGCCTCCTTCTCATCCTTGAAGGTTGCGACCGAGACCACAGGTCCGAAGATCTCCTCCTGGAACACCCGCATCTTGTTGTGGCCCTTGAAGATCGTCGGCTTGACGTAATAGCCGTTCGCCAATTCGCCGCCGAGATCGTTGCGCGAGCCGCCGGCCAGAACCTGGGCGCCTTCCTGCTTACCGATGTCGAGATAGGCGAGGATCTTCTCAAGCTGCTCCGTCGATGCCTGGGCGCCGATCATCGTTTCCGGATCGAGCGGGTTGCCCTGTTTGATCGCCTCGACGCGTTTGACCGCCTTTTCCATGAAGCGGTCGTAGATCGATTCCTGGACGAGGGCGCGGCTGGGACAGGTGCAGACTTCGCCCTGGTTGAGGGCGAACATCGCAAAGCCCTCGAGCGCCTTGTCGAGGAAATTGTCGTCGTCGGCCATCACATCGGCGAAGAAGATGTTCGGCGACTTGCCGCCGAGTTCCAGAGTGACCGGAATGAGGTTCTGGCTGGCATATTGCATGATCAGCCGGCCGGTCGTCGTTTCGCCGGTAAAGGCGATCTTGGCGATGCGGGGACTGGTCGCGAGCGGCTTGCCGGCCTCGATACCGAAGCCATTGACGATGTTGAGCACGCCGGGCGGCAGGACGTCGCCGACGAGTTCGGCCCAGAGCAGGATCGAAGCGGGGGTCTGTTCGGCCGGCTTCAGCACGACGCAGTTGCCGGCGGCAAGTGCCGGCGCCAGCTTCCACGTCGCCATGAGGATCGGGAAGTTCCAGGGAATGATCTGGCCGACGACGCCGAGCGGCTCGTGGAAGTGATAGGCGACGGTATCATGGTCGATCTCGCCGATCGAACCTTCCTGGGCGCGGATGCAAGAGGCGAAGTAGCGGAAGTGGTCGATCGCCAGCGGAATGTCGGCCGCCATGGTTTCGCGGATCGGCTTACCATTGTCCCAGGTCTCTGCCTGGGCAAGCAGTTCCAGCTTGTCTTCCATGCGCTGGGCGATCTTCATGAGGATATTGGAGCGCTCGGCGGCGGACGTCCGGCCCCATTTTTCCTTGGCCGCATGGGCCGCGTCGAGCGCGAGATTGATGTCTTTTTCATCGGAGCGTGGGATGTCGCAGAGTTTGCCGCCTGTGACCGGGGTCACGTTTTCAAAGTATCTGCCTTCGACCGGCTCGCGCCATTCGCCGCCGATATAGTTGCCGTATTTCAGCTTGAATGGCGATTCTACGATTTTCTGATGAAGCATGTCATCCTCCCTTGATGGTCCAGGTTCCCAAGCGAACCAGTGCGAGGAAAATGCGCATGTTTCAGCGGCCGGAACAGAGCATGTCATCCATATCGCAGTGCACACTGTCGCAGGGATGCGACAGGATCGTGTCGTGATTACCGCATGTCGATGGAACCTTCGTAGGCGTGCTCAGTGAAGGTCGAACTTCTTCATCTTTCGGTGCAGAGTGGCGCGACTGATCCCGAGTGCTGAGGCTGCCTGCGAAACGTTACCGCTAGTGCGCGACAGCGCGCGCAGCAAGGCTGCCTTCTCGGCTTCGATGATCTCCTCCTGCTGCGAGACCCCAGCCTCATGCAGGGCATCGGCGGCAGGGATGCCGGTGGCGATCCGCCTGTCGTCCAGTTGCAGCGCGATGCGGGCGGCGCGGGTTGCGCCGAGCACGAGGTCGTGCCGGTCGACAGCGAGCAGAGCGGCGGCGGAATTGGCGGGGCTCGGGACCATCAGGAAACGGGCGCCTGCAAAGGCCGAACGAAAGAGATTGAGTTCAATGCGCATGGCCGCATCGCGCACGGTCTGCGTCAGGATCGCCAAGGTCATCTCGTTTACGTCGTTGCGGCAGGTAGAGATATCAAGCGCCGCGGCCAACCGGCCACGGTGATCGCGGATCGGCGCCGTCGTGCAGCTGAGGCTGGTATTTGCGCAGAAGAAATGCTGATCGCGGAAAATGGCGACGGCGCGTTCATCGGCGAGCGCCGTGCCGATGCCGTTGGTGCCGATGCTCGCCTCGGTCCAGATTGAGCCGGTCCAGAGGCCGAGTTCGTGAAATTCCTTGTCGTCGCCGGCAGCCCCGCGGCGCTCCAGCGCAATGCCGTTCCTGTCCGTCAGAAGCAAGCAACAGCCGGCCTTGCCGACGGTGCTGAAGAGACGATCGAGCTCTTCCGTCGCGCTGGCAATCAGCTGCCCGGACTGCTCGCGGGCGCGCCGGAACTCCTCGTCGGTCAGGCGCAGCGGCGCCCGTTCGTCCTCGGGTGCGAGCTGGTGCATCGTCATGCACCGCCGCCAGGAGGCGACCACCGGAGAACTGGCGGCGGCGGAGTCGCGTTGGGCCGACGTGTAGACGTGCTCGGCATGTGCAGAGTGTTCGTGCATCGGCTCCTCCCACCGAAATTCAGCGCAGTCTGGTGGAAAAGCCGCGGGTTTGCAATCAGCCCGCACTTGGCGGTCCTCAATCCCCGACTCTTCCCGACGAAAGGACTGAATTCACATTTCGGTGTTCGTGCCGTCTTCGTGTAACAAAAGACTGCTCCTGTCCGTAGTTCTGTGCAGAAACGAAGTTTGCCGGCGAGGAAGAACCGACCATGTTGAACAGACGATTGTTGCTGATGGGCGCCGCTTTCGGAGCGATGGCAGTTCGCTTGGGCCTGATGGGTGAGGCGATCGCCGGCGAGACCTTCGCAGTGACGCACAGCGAGGCGAAATGGCGCAAGCTGCTGACGCCGGATCAGTATGCCGTCCTTCGCCAGGCGGGGACGGAGTCTCCCTTCACCAGCGCCTTGCTGCACGAGGAGCGGAACGGCAGGTTCGCCTGCGCCGGCTGCGACCAGAACCTGTTTTCCTCGGCGACCAAATTCAACAGCGGCACCGGCTGGCCGAGCTTCTGGGCGCCTCTTAAAGACGCCGTCGGCACGGAGCGCGACACCGGCTTAGGCATGACGCGGACCCGCTTGCATTGCAGCCGTTGCGGCGGCCATCTCGGTCATGTCTTTGATGACGGTCCGAAACCGACCGGGCTTCGCTACTGCATGAACGGTCTTGCCTTGACGTTTCATCCGGCCTCGGCCTGATCGGGGAACAGCTGTTGTCCCGATTCTGTTCTAGCGCCGCAACCAAGCCTCGATGCCGCGCCCAGCTGCACGGCCGGTCGCCAGACAGGCGGTGAGGAGATACCCGCCGGTCGGCGCCTCCCAGTCGAGCATCTCACCGGCGACGAAGGTGCCGGGCAGCGCCTTCAGCATGAAGTCTTCGTCGATGCTGGTCCAGCGGATGCCACCTGCAGAGGAGATCGCCTCGGCAATCGGCTTTGTATCGAGAACCGGTACCGGCAGAGCCTTGATCACGCCGGCGAGACGTTCGGGATCGGCTCGGTCGCGGTCCGGCGCGAGTTCGCGCAGCAATGCCGCCTTGACGCCTTCAAGCCCGGCACCCTTGCGCAGGCGGTTTGAAAAGCTCGACCTGGTGTCCTGCCGCGTCAAATCGCGCGCCAGCCTTTCGATCGTCCGGCCCGGGGCGAGGTCGAGCGTCAGAGTAGCGCTGCCGTGGTGCAGCAGCCGGTCGCGGAGGCTGGCCGCATGGGCGTAGACCAAGCTGCCTTCGATGCCGCTGCCGGTGATGACGAACTCGCCGGGAAAGGTGCCGGCTTCGGATGTGGCGGTGACCGACTTGACGGGCTCGCCGGCGAAACGCGCGCTGAAGCCGGCGCTCCAGTCGACGACGAAGCCACAATTGGCGGGCCGGAAAGCAGCAATCTCGACGCCCCTCTCGGCCAACCAGGGCAGCCAGGCGGCATCCGAGCCAAGGCGCGGCCAACTTGCGCCGCCAAGCGCCAGCAGGGCGGCGTCGCAATGGACGATGCTACGCCGTTCCGGCGTTTCGAAAACGTAACCGTCTTCGACAAGGCCGGTCCAGCGATGGCGGGTGCGCAACGCAACACCCCGCTCTTCAAGCCGCTTGAGCCAGGCACGCAGCAAAGGAGAAGCCTTCATCACCTTGGGGAAAACCCGGCCGGAGGAGCCGACGAAGGTCTCGGTGCCGAGCCCTGCGGCCCAATCCCTGATATCACCGGGAGTAAAGGCGTCGAGAGCGGGACGCAGACGGGCTGAAGCCGTTCCGAAGCGCGTAACGAAACGGGCATAATCCTCGGAATGGGTGATGTTGAGGCCCGATTTGCCGGCCAGCAGGAACTTGCGGGCGAAGGTCGGCATGGCGTCGTAGATCGCCACAGCATGGCCGGAGAGCGAAAGCAGCTCGGCAGCCGCAAGACCCGTGGGGCCGCCACCGATGATCGCAATCCGTTTCTGGCTCATGATGTCTTCGCCCGATTCCTTCCGGCGCAGTTTTGGCGCGGCCGCTGCTCACCTGCAAGGGTGCAGGTTCGTCAATGGTGAGAATGCGTGCATTGACCATGGTCGGCGAGAATCTCGATGACGCGGCACTGGTCGACGCGGCCGTGGCCGCAGCCCTCCACCATCATTTCCAGCTCGGCCTTCAAAGCCATCAGGCTGCGGATGCGCTGCTCAACCTCAACAAGGCGAGCCTTGGCGATGGCGTCGGCCGAGGCGCAGGACTGGTTCGGATCATCCTGCAGCGTGAGCAGCGTGCGGATTGCCTCGATCTCGAAACCAAGCTCGCGCGCGTGGCGGATGAAAGCGAGGCGGCTGATGTCGGCAGGTTCGAAGGATCGCTGGTTGCCTTCGCTGCGGCTCGGGGCCGCAAGCAGGCCGATGCTCTCGTAATAGCGCACCGTCGGCACCTTGACGCCGCTCCGGCGGGCCGCCTCGCCAATCGTGATCTTTTTCATGATTTTTCTCTTGCACCTCTAGTCGCTAGAGGATGTAGGAGGGATGCTTCTGTTTGACAAGGAAGCGGATATGGCTGAGACGAGCGAGACACGATACAGGGTCGGCGGCATGGATTGCGCCGCCTGCGCGAGCAAGATCGATACCGCAGTCAGGCGCATAGCGGGCGTTGCCGATGTCTCAGTCTCGGTGGTGACAGGCACCATGACCATCCGGCATGACGGCAGGAGCGATCTCAAGGCGGTCGAGAAGAAGGTGACGGGGCTTGGTTATTCCGTTTCGCCCTTTACCGGAAATGCGACGCCTGCGCGTGAAGACCGCCGGCACCATCATCACGATCATACCGCTCATGGCCATGGAGATCACGACCATGCCGGGCATGATCACGACCATGCCCATGACGAGAAGGAAATCGAAGGTCTGCATGGGCACGACCATGCGCCGATGGCCGGTCCCTGGTGGCAGAGCAAAAAGGGCCGGCTGACCATCTTCTCGGGTACGGCGCTGATTGCCGCCTATGCCGTCGGCCATCTCGTGCCGGCGATCGCATCCTATGCCTTCATCGTCGCCATCCTGGTCGGCCTGGTGCCGATCGCGCGCCGCGCCGTCATGGCGGCTCTCTCCGGCACGCCGTTTTCGATCGAGATGCTGATGACGATCGCCGCCGTCGGCGCTGTTATCATCAATGCCGGCGAGGAAGCGGCAACGGTCGTATTCCTGTTTCTCGTCGGCGAGTTGCTCGAAGGCGTGGCGGCGGGCAAGGCGCGTGAAAGCATACAATCGCTGACGGCCCTGGTGCCGAAGACTGCGCTGCTCGAAGACAATGGGCAGAAGCGAGAGGTGCCGGCTGAAAGCCTTGCCGTCGGCACGGTTATCATGGTTCGCCCCGGCGATCGCATCTCTGCCGACGGCGTCATCGTATCAGGCGAGAGCGCGATCGACGAGGCTCCGGTGACGGGCGAGAGCACGCCGGTGCGCAAGGGCGTCGACGCCGTGGTCTATGCCGGTACGGTCAATGGCGATGCGGTGCTGAGGGTTCGCGTCACGGCGGCTGCTGCCGACAATACCATCGCCCGCGTCGTCAAGCTGGTGGAAGAAGCGCAGGAATCGAAGGCGCCGACGGAGCGCTTCATCGAGCGGTTTTCGCGCTACTACACGCCGGGTGTGGTCGTCGTTGCCGCGCTGGTCGCGGTCGTTCCGCCGCTGTTCTTCGGCGGCGCGTGGAGTGAGTGGATCTACAAGGGTCTTGCCATCCTGCTGATCGGCTGCCCTTGCGCCCTCGTCATCTCGACGCCGGCGGCGATCGCGGCTTCGCTGTCGGCGGGCGCGAGGCGCGGGCTGCTGATGAAGGGCGGTGCGGTCCTGGAGACGCTCGGCAAGGTGACGATGGTCGCCTTCGACAAGACGGGCACGCTGACGGAAGGCAAGCCTCGGGTGACCGACATCCTTTCCTTTGGATTGGGTGAGGCGCAGCTCCTGTCGCGCGCGGCGGTGCTCGAGCAGGGCTCCAGCCATCCCCTGGCACAGGCGATTCTCCACCGCGCCAAGGCGGACAGCGTGCCCGTGCCACCCGCCTTCGAGCTGGAAGCGCTGCCGGGCAAGGGTGTCACCGGCAAAATCGGCGGCGAGGCAGTTGATCTCTTGTCGCCGCCCGCCGCCCGCGAGCGGGCGGCACTTGACGCGGAACAGGAGGCGCGTATTGCAGGGCTCAATGATGAGGGCAAGAGCGTGTCGGTGCTGCTCGTCAATGGCGCTGCGGCCGGCCTGATCGCCATGCGCGACGAGCCGCGCGAGGACGCCGCGGCCGGGCTCTCGGCGCTCAAATCGGCCGGGGTCAAGGCGATGATGCTGACCGGCGACAACAAGCGGACGGCGGCAGCCGTCGCAGACATGCTCGGCATCGACTGGCGGGGCGAGATGATGCCCGAGGACAAGCAGCGGGTCGTCGGCGAATTGAAGCGCAAGGGCTTCATAGTCGCCAAGGTCGGCGACGGCATCAACGACGCGCCGGCGCTCGCCGCCGCCGACATCGGTATCGCCATGGGCGGCGGCACCGATGTGGCGCTGGAGACGGCCGATGCCGCCGTGCTGCACGGGCGCGTTGGCGACGTGGCGCGAATGATCGCGCTTTCGCAGCGGACGATGCGCAATATCCTCGAGAATATCACCATTGCACTCGGGCTGAAGGCTGTCTTCCTGGTGACCACGATCATCGGGATCACCGGGCTCTGGCCGGCGATTCTCGCCGATACCGGAGCCACCGTGCTGGTTACGATCAACGCGCTCAGGCTGCTCCGCGTAGAGGAATAAATCCTTTCCTCTTCGGAGCGCCGATTAGGGCCGATCCGGAATCGAAAACCGCAGAGCCGGCTACAGGCCGGCTCTCGTCGTTCAGGCCTTCTCCACAGTTCGTTTTGTTTAAGCCTTCATTATCCATGTTTTTCACAGGAACGCAGTAATTTCAAACCTGCCGTAACGCAACGCACAAACCATCCGTTGACGTGAATTTCGATTCGCGTACTATATCTAGTGTTCAAGGTTCCTTCGATTCGTGAGGATCGTGGGCTAAGACGGGAATACGGTGCGTCTCGCCATGAGGGTGGGGCAAGGCCGGAGCTGCCCCCGCAACTGTGAGCGGAGAGCAACTGTCCGATTTCGGGTCACTGGGGCATGATACCTCGGGAAGGCTGGGCAGGTGCTTCGACCCGTGAGCCAGGAGACCTGCCTTGAATGAAACGTCCACGGGCGGGGTGTCCGGAAGGTCGCGTGCATGCAGCGGAATGATCCGCGGCTGTTGCGCTGCCCCGAACGACCGCATGAGCACTTCGGGGTTTGAAGTCATGTCGAGAGCATCAAGGCCGGCGCCCGCGCACATCCTGCGAGGGACCAAGTCAGGCGTTTAAAGCGCCAACCTTGCCAGATCACTATCAAGCATTTCCCCGGACGCCGCATGGCGCCCGATCCCAGTCCTGCGTCCTGAATTCATTGACTTCACGAGGAACATGATGAGCGTTACCGTTTACAGCAAGCCGGCCTGTGTCCAATGCACGGCCACTTACCGCGCCCTCGATCGCCTTGGCGTGGATTATGAGATCGTCGATATTTCCGAGGATGCCGAAGCGCTCGATCGCGTGCGTGGCATGGGCTACATGCAGGTTCCGGTCGTCGTTGCCGGCGAGCAGCATTGGGCGGGCTTCCGCCCCGACATGATCAGCGCGCTCTCCTGACCGGAGAAAAGCGGTGGGGCTGATCGTCTATTATTCCAGCCGATCCGGGAACACCCATCGTTTCGTCGAGAAGCTGGGATTGCGCGCGGCGCGCATCCCCCTCGGCGCTGAGGCCATCCACATTCGCGAACCCTATGTGCTGATCTCGCCTACCTATTGCGGAAACGGCGGTAAAGGGGCCGTGCCCGAGCAGGTGATCCGCTTCCTCAACGAGGCGGAAAACCGCTCCAACATCCGCGGCGTGATTGCTGCGGGCAACAGCAATTTCGGCGAGACCTATGGCCTCGCCGGCGATGTCATCTCGAAGAAGTGCCAGGTGCCGTACCTCTACAGGTTCGAGCTCCTGGGAACTGCCGAGGATATCGCCAATGTCAAAGACGGGATGGGACGATTTTGGACACGGGAACACATCTGACGCGGGACGCGGGCGCAAAACCGCTGAAAGCGGCCGAAACACTCGACTATCATGCACTGAACGCGATGCTGAACCTCTACGACGACGAGGGAAAGATCCAGCTCGACAAGGATCGCATGGCGGCCAGGCAATATTTCCTGCAGCATGTGAACCAGAACACCGTGTTCTTTCACAATCTTCGGGAAAAGCTCGATTACCTCGTCACGGAGGGCTATTACGAGCAGGAGGTTCTCGACCAGTATTCCTTCAATTTCGTCCGCGACCTGTTCGATCAGGCCTATGCCAGGAAATTCCGGTTTCCTACCTTCCTCGGGGCTTTCAAATATTACACCAGCTATACGCTGAAGACCTTCGACGGAAAGCGATATCTCGAGCGCTACGAAGACCGCATCTGCATGGTGGCGCTGGCTTTGGCGCGCGGCGATGAGGCCCTTGCTCGCGACATAGTCGACGAGATCATTTCCGGCCGCTTCCAGCCGGCAACGCCCACCTTCCTCAATGCCGGCAAGAAGCAGCGCGGCGAACTCGTTTCCTGTTTCCTGCTGCGCGTCGAGGACAACATGGAATCGATCGGCCGGTCGATCAATTCGGCGCTGCAGTTGTCGAAACGCGGCGGCGGCGTGGCCCTGTCGCTGACCAATATCCGCGAGGCGGGCGCGCCGATCAAGCAGATCGAAAACCAGTCCTCCGGCATCATCCCCGTCATGAAGCTCCTGGAAGACAGCTTCTCCTATGCCAATCAGCTCGGTGCGCGGCAGGGGGCGGGTGCGGTTTATCTGAACGCCCATCATCCCGATATCATGCGCTTTCTCGACACCAAGCGTGAAAACGCCGATGAGAAAATCCGCATCAAGACGCTGTCGCTCGGCGTTGTCGTGCCCGACATCACCTTCGAACTCGCCAAGAACAATGAGGACATGTACCTGTTCTCGCCCTACGACGTGGAACGGGTCTACGGCGTGCCTTTCACCGAGATTTCGGTGACGGAGAAGTACCGGGAAATGGTGGCGGACGCCCGCATCTCGAAGAAGAAGATCAAGGCGCGCGAATTCTTCCAGGTGATCGCCGAAATCCAGTTCGAAAGCGGCTACCCCTACATCATGTTCGAGGACACGGTGAACCGCTCGAACCCGATTGCCGGGCGCATCTCCATGAGCAACCTATGCTCGGAGATCCTGCAGGTGAGCGAGGCGAGCGACTATTATGACGACCTTTCCTACAAGCATCTCGGCAAGGATATTTCCTGCAATCTCGGCTCCCTGAACATTGCTGCGGCGATGGATTCGACCGACTTCGGCAAGACGATCGAGACCTCGATCCGGGCGCTGACAGCGGTGTCCGATATGAGCCATATCTCCTCAGTTCCTTCGATCGAGAAAGGCAATGACGAGAGCCATGCGATCGGCCTCGGGCAGATGAACCTGCACGGATACCTCGCCCGCGAACGCATCTTCTATGGCTCTGAGGAAGGCGTCGATTTCACCAATATCTATTTCTATGCGGTGACCTACCACGCGCTGCGTGCCTCCAATCGTCTGGCGGTCGAGCGTGGTGTAAGCTTCAAGGGGTTCGAGAATTCGAAATACGCTTCAGGTGACTATTTCGACAAATATACCGAGCAGGAATGGAAGCCGACCACCGAAAAGGTGCAGGCGTTGTTCGACAAATCGGGCATCCATATTCCGACACAGCAAGACTGGGTGGCGCTGAAAAAGGCGGTGATGGCCTCAGGCCTCTATAACCAGAACCTGCAGGCGGTGCCGCCGACGGGCTCGATCTCCTATATCAACCACTCGACTTCCTCGATCCATCCGATCGTCTCGAAGATCGAGATCCGCAAGGAAGGAAAGATCGGCCGCGTCTATTATCCGGCGCCGTTCATGACCAATGACAATCTCGACTACTATCAGGACGCCTACGAGATCGGGCCGGAGAAGATCATCGACACCTATGCGGCAGCAACCCAGCATGTCGACCAAGGCCTGTCGCTGACCCTGTTCTTCCGTGATACGGCGACGACACGCGACATCAATAGGGCGCAGATTTACGCCTGGAAGAAGGGCATCAAGACGATCTACTACATCCGCCTTCGCCAGATGGCGCTGTCGGGGACCGAAGTGCAGGGCTGCGTGTCTTGTACGCTGTGATTTGATTTCGGCCGCGTGCCTTTGAGCAAATGGCCCACTCATTCGCCTGCCGGCACCGGCCGGGGTCGAGCCACGGGTCTCGACCCGTCCTTCGGACCCCCGATGGGGAGAAGACATTTGCGGCGGACGCCACATCCCCTCTCCCCTCGGGAGAGGGCAGGGTGAGGGGCTCCGAGCGCCATCAGATATTGGAAGGACAAATCATCATGAACATCGCCGTAACGCCAATCAGCCGCGTGCGCGCCATCAACTGGAATCGCATCGAGGACGACAAGGATCTCGAGGTCTGGAATCGCCTCACCGGCAATTTCTGGCTGCCGGAAAAGGTGCCGCTGTCGAACGACATCCCTTCCTGGGCGACGCTGACGGCGGCCGAGCAGCAGCTGACCATTCGGGTCTTCACCGGATTGACGCTGCTCGACACGATTCAGAACGGAGTCGGCTCCATCAGGTTGATGGAGGATGCGGCGACGCCGCATGAGGAGGCAGTGCTTTCCAACATCTCCTTCATGGAAGCGGTGCATGCCCGTTCCTATTCCTCGATCTTCTCTACGCTGTGCTCGACGCCTGATGTCGATGATGCCTATCGCTGGTCCGAGGAGAATGAATTTCTTCAGCGCAAATCAGCGCTGGTCATGGAGCAATATGCCTCCGGCGACCCTTTGAAGAAGAAGGTCGCCAGCGTCTTCCTGGAAAGTTTTCTGTTCTATTCCGGCTTCTATCTGCCGATGTACTGGTCGAGCCGCGCCAAACTCACCAACACGGCCGATATGATCCGGCTCATCATCCGGGACGAGGCGGTGCACGGCTATTATATTGGTTACAAATTTCAGCGCGGGCTGGAACGGCTTTCCGAAGAGCGCCGTCAGGAGATCAAAGATTTCGCCTTCGACCTGCTGCTCGACCTCTACGATAACGAGGCGAGATATACCGAAGCGCTCTATGACGGAGTCGGACTGAGCGAGGACGTCAAGAAGTTCCTCCACTACAATGCCAACAAGGCGCTGATGAACCTCGGCTACGAAGCACTGTTTCCGGCCGAAGCCTGCAAGGTCAATCCGGCGATCTTGTCGGCGCTGTCGCCGAATGCCGACGAGAACCACGACTTCTTCTCCGGCTCGGGGTCCTCCTATGTCATCGGCAAGGCCGTGGCCACCGAAGACGAGGACTGGGATTTCTGAGACTTAATTGCAGTCTCCCCTTATCATTTGCTTCGCCATCGACCACATTCACGGAAAATGAATTCGGTGTTCGTCGGTGATGCGGCGTAGTGGGGTTTCGATGTCTTCTTTTTTGAACAACGCCGGGGCTGCCGTTGAAACGGATGACGGCGCCTGGCCGATCCGCCGGAGGCGGATCCTCGACTGGCTGGTGAACGAGACGCGCGGCGAGCGCTTCATCGACAACATCCTGGTGGCAATGTGCGAGAAGCTTTTGGCAGCGGGGGTGCCGGTGGCGCGCGCGACGCTGCATTTCAGGACTAACCATCCGCAATGGATCGGCGCCCGCATTCTTTGGAAAGAGGGCATGGCGGAAGCGAAAATCGACACATTCGCCTATGGCGTCGAAACCACGCCGGAATTCTTGAAGAGCCCGGTCAACGCGATCCATCAGGGTGCGGAGGAGTTTCGCAAACAGTTGGAAGGTGCAGCCGAAGACGACGAAGATAGTCTCTTTCAGGAATTGCGCGACGACGGCCTCACGGAATACATCGCCTGGCCGATCGAGCATACTTTCGGGAAACGTCACGTCGTGACATTTTCCACATCCCAGCCGGGTGGTTTTACGGGCGAGCATACTGATTTCCTGCGCGATCTCCTGCCGGCGCTGACCCTGGTCAGCGAGATCAGGCTGAAGAACATCATGGCACGCACGCTGCTGCAGACCTATGTGGGACCGCACGCGAGCGAGCATATCCTGTCAGGTGTCACGACCCGCGGCAGCGGCGCGACCGTCGGCGCGGCCATCATGATCTGCGATCTGCGCGATTTTACGGCGATCTCCGATCTCTGGCCGCGTGATGACGTCATCCACCTGCTGAACGATTATTTCGACGCCATGTCGGATCCGATCGAACGACATGGCGGGGAAATCCTGAAGTTCATGGGAGACGGGCTGCTGGCGATCTTCCCGCTAGCCAAGGAGACGGCCTGCCTCGATCTGCTGCAGGCGATCCGCGAAGGGCAGGCGTCGATGGCCGAGCTGAACGAGGAGCACCTGCGCACGGGACGGGAACCGCTGCGCTACGGCGTCGGTGTGCATGTCGGCGACGTCATGTACGGCAATATCGGCTCGCGCCGGCGGCTGGATTTCACCGTCATCGGCCCGGCGGTCAATGTCGCCTCGAGGCTGGAAAGCCTGACCAAGGAGGTCAAGCGACCGGTGCTCTTGTCGCGGGCCTTCGTCGAAATGGCGGGCTGCGCCAAAGACATGGACAGTCTCGGCACCTTCCCGTTGCGCGGGCTCGGAGAGCCTGTCGATGTCTTTGCTTTTCCGGAGCGGTAGGCTCAGGCAGTGTCAGACGCCGCGCTTGTTTCCCCAAAGCAACACGTGCAGCTGCGGCAGGACGCGCGGCGCAAACCATTGGTCGACTGTCACCTTCTCGACAAGCCAATGCATGCGATCCATCACGCCGTCGATATCGATGCGCGCGTCGTCGTCATCGGGGGGCGGTGGTGTATGGTTGCCCGGCTGAAGGTACAAGGGAATATAGGGATAGCGCTCGCCCGCCTCTCGGGCGAACGCATAATCGGCATCGTTGAAGACGACGATTTTCAAAGCGATCTCCGGTCTGCCGGCGGACAGCCGAAGACAATTGTCGACCTGCTCCCAGTCTGTCTGCATTCCGCTCGACGGCGGCTTGGGACTCAAGACCAGCGTATCGAGATCGCTAAACCAGTTCCGGGCGACACTTCCCTGGGTTTCCAGCGCGAAGCGGTATCCCTTGGCATGGCCGAGTTCGATCAGCGGCCCCAGCGGCTGGATCGCCGGATTGCCCCCCGAAAGGGAAACCGTCAGCGGTCTGCTTCCGGAAAGCCTGGTGACCTCCTGCCAGATCGCCTCGACAGACATCGGCATCCATTGATCCCGGAACGCGCTATCGACTGCATGAAGGCTATCGCACCAGGAGCAGCGGTAATCGCAGCCGCCCGTCCTGACGAATACCGTCGGCAGACCGATCAATGCGCCTTCGCCCTGTATGGTCGGACCGAAGATCTCGCTGACGCGGATGGTCTCCGCGCTCATGGTCTGTACTCCGCCCAGGTCTTCGGCGTTTCGCTGACGCGGACGGACGAAGTCTCGGGGAAGCGCTGCTTGCACCAGTCGTAGAAGTGCTTGGCCAGGAACTCGGAGGTGACTTTCGAATGACCGAACACGTCGTTCAGATGTCGATGATCGAGAGTCTCGTCGATATAGCTTTTGAGCGGCGAGAGGTCGTGATAGTCGCGAACGAAGCCGTCGTCATTCAGGGTTTCGGCAGAAAGTTCGATGACGACGATATAGTTGTGACCGTGGAGCCGGGCACATTGATGATTGGCCGGCAGATGATCCAACTGATGCGAGGCGGAGAGATGAAATTCCTTGGTGATGCGGTACATCAACGCACCTCCGTCGCGGCAAATTGCGACACCGCCGCTTTCCAGAAGTCGCGATCCTCGTATTCCGTCGGATCGGCGACACCGGCAAGGTGGAAGGCTTCGCGGCGTTCGACGCAGGTTCCACAGCGCCCGCAATGGAGACTGCCGCCCTTGTAACAGGACCAGGTTTCCGCGAAAGGCGTGCCGTGTTTTGCGCCATCGGCCACGATGTCAGTCTTGGAAATCTCGACATAGGGTGCGAGCAGCTTGACGCTGGCATAACCGTCCAGCGCTTCGTTCTGCATCCGCTGGAAAGCATCGATAAAGCCGGGCCGGCAGTCGGGATAGATGAAGTGATCGCCGCCATGCACGGCGACGGCGACCGCATCCGCTTTCTGCGCGGCGGCCAGGCCGAAGGCGATGGCCAGCATGATGGCATTGCGGTTGGGTACCACGGTGGCCTTCATTGTTTCCTCGGCGTAGTGGCCGTCCGGAACCTCGACATTGTCGGTCAGGGCCGATCCGCTGAGATGGCCGCCGATGGCGGCGATGTCGATAATATGATGGGGGACGGCAAGGCGCGCGGCGCATCGGGCGGCAAAGTCGAGTTCCTTGCGATGCCGCTGGCCATAGTCGAAGGAGACGAGACCGATAAGCTGCTCTTCCGCCGCCATCCTGTGGGCAAGCGAAACGGAGTCGAGTCCGCCGGAGCAGACGACGATGGTTTTCATATTTTGGATTCCCTTGTTTTGACCGGGTGGGCTGCGACCGGATTACACGCGCGCTTCTACGCCAAATCACGCTTCATGAAAACAGTTTTAGCGTTGACCGATCGGAAAGTTGATCTGCGGCGGCAGAAGAAGCTGCAAATTCTCCGCGTCGGGATTGTTGATGCGATGCAGCAGCATGCGGCCGAGATCCTCTCCCGCCGCCGTCAGATCCTCATGGATCGTATCGACCTTCGGCTGCAACTGAGTGAGAAGGCGCGATGTCTCCTTGGCGACGATATCGTAGTCGGCCGCGAGCGTCTGCCCGGCATCGCTCATGCCGCTGATGACGGCAAGCGCCGAAACTTCGCCGGGGCAGATGAAACCATCGGGAGCCCCCGGCGCGGCGGCGCGGCCGCGGATGAAGTCGCGCAGCACATCCGCCGGCGTGTCGAGGTCGACGGTCTCGGGGATTTCATAGGCGACGCCGGCCTGCCGTACCGCCGTCATGAAGCCGTGCAGGATATGTTGGCAGAAGGTCAGCCGTTTCGGCGGCAGGATCACCGCCACCTTGGTGCGGCCCTTGGCGATCAGCCGGCGTGTCGCTTCATAGGCAAAGGTGAAGTTGTCGTAGTCGACATAGGGATGCCGCGTCGAAAATTCCGTGCGGCCGTGACAGATGAAGGGAAAGCCGGTTTCGAGCAACAGGCGGACGCGGGCATCGAGCGGCTCGGTCCGGGTGAAGATCAGCCCGTCGGCAAGGTGGTTGCGGATGATGTATTCGGCGGCTTCGACATTGGTTGTCGACAGGAAGTTCGGAGCGACGACAAGATGGTAGGACGTCTCTTTCAGCGCCTTGGCAATGCCGTACATGATCGAGGTGCTGAAGCCGACCACCTCCTCGTGGGAATCAAGCAGGATGGCGACGACGTTGGTGCGGCCTGTCTTCAGACGCTGCGCCGCCCGATCCGGGAGATAGCCGATTTCGCGGGCGATGCGGTGCACCCGTTGGCGGGTCTCGAGCGAAATCTGCGGCGCATCGGAAAGCGCGCGCGACACCGTTGTCACCGCAAGGCCGGCAATCGAGGCGATCGTTCGCAAGGTCGGCTTGCCGCGCTTGGGCTTAATATCAACATTTTCGCCGCGATGCGGCCGGGACGGTTCGGTCACTCTAGGCTTTCCATGCTGGAATTGCCGATACAATAACATGATGACTCGGGTTCGCAATCCGAGGAATGAAAACGTTTTAAATTTTAACACCTCATTATCCTTTCGGATTATTTGACTACAATTCAACGTGTTATGCGAATAAGCATATTTTTCTCGAGTGTCGAGAAAGGGCTTGACGACCAAAGGCTTATAACGTTTTAAATTGTTAACCGCGCGGAGGAGCGCGGCTTCATGCCGACCGCCGCAATGGCGGGACGCTCTGGTGGCGGGGAGGGTCCCGCCGCCGATTTCAAACGGGAGGAAATTCATGCGCAAATTCATGAGCTCGGCAGCTGTCGCTGTCGTGATGCTGGCTGGTTTGGGTGCGGCGCAGGCCGCCGACGTGAAGGAAGTGCAGATGCTGCACTGGTGGACGTCTGGCGGCGAGGCGGCCGCGTTGAACGTTCTTAAGGAGGATCTTGCGAAGGAAGGCTTTGCCTGGAAGGACGTTCCGGTAGCCGGCGGCGGC
>NZ_JBXSOL010000047.1:0-28989 GCF_057784555.1 Rhizobium sp. CNPSo 3670 | reverse complement strand
ACACGGCATCACCCCTCCCGTCAGAACCTATCTGCCACGTCTGACGGCAGCGCCTTGCCTCTAGATATTGCAGAGATAAGCCAATACGGCTGAAACCGGCATGAGCGCTATGGAAAGGCCGGTTCCGCCGGCCCCCTCATCCGCCCTACGGGCACCTGCTCCCCGAGGGGAGAAGAGGGAATCGAGAGGCCACAGCTCAGAGAAACTTCTCCTTCCAAAGCCTCAGCTTTTCGAGCGACACGCCGATGCCGCCGCAGACTTCGATCAGCGGATTGTCAAAGCGCTGAAGCAGCCCGGCATGCACATCGGCAATGGCAAGGGCGGCACCGCAGGCCGGCTCAACGAGGATGCGATGCGCATCGGCAAATTTCAGGCAGGCGGCGACGGCATCGCTATCGCTGACGACAACGCTTTCGATCGGATGCTGCTTCGGTAGATCGAAGACATGCTGCGCCACCTGCCGTGCACCGAGCGACGTGGCAATCGAGGTGATGGCGGGAAGGGTAACGCGCTCGTTTGCCTTGAGGCTTGCGTGAAATGACGCCGCCCCTTCGGTTTCAACTGCGATGACGGGGACACCGGAAAGGCCGTTCCGCTTCAGCCCTTCGACAATGCCGGCCAGCAGCCCACCGCCGCCGACGCTGGTGACGACGCAATCGAATGTCGCACCCTTCGCAACGACCTCATCGATCAGCGTGGCATGACCATCCCACAGAAGCGGATGGTCAAAAGGGTGCACATAGGTCGCCTTGCGGCTGCGGGCGAGTTCGACCGCGTGGGCATTGGCTTCGTCGAAAACGCCTCCGTGGACGAGGACACTCGCGCCGATTGCGGCAATCGACTGCCGAACATCGGCCGCCGTCGTCTCCGGCACGACGATCGTAACCGGCACGCCGAGCGCCCGGCCGGCATAGGCCGCGGCAATGCCGGCATTGCCGCCGGAGGCGCAGAAGATCTCGCGCGCACCATCTTTCACCTCCTGCTGGCACAGCCGGCCGACGCCGCGCAGCTTGAAGCTGCCGGAAGGCTGCAGCGCATCGAGCTTCAGCCAGAGCGGTTTGCCGCTGGCGCTATAGCCGGGGGATGTCCGAACCAGGGGCGTGTCGAGATGGAGGGGTGCTGAAGCCATGCAAACATCCAAGAAATAAGTGAGACGACGGTTCTAATCCGTTTGCCGGCACAGGAGCAACCTTCCTGACCTATAGGCCCGCGCTTTCAGACGGGCAAGGGACGCTGTTATGCTTTCAATCTCTGAATCGGCCGAAAAATCGGGCCGACGCAGAGATTGAAGCGTACCGATTCAACCCTTCTCTCGCTTGAAATGCCTATTTCCGGGGTCTAAGAAGCCGCAACTTGTTTTTCCAGGAGGGCTTCATGACTGCGCGCAATCTTTTCCTGCTGCCGGGTGACGGCATCGGTCCCGAGGCGATGGGCGAGGTCCGCAAGATTATCGCCTATATGAACGAGGCGATGAATGCCAGTTTCGTAACCGACGAAGGCCTTGTCGGCGGTTGCGCTTACGATGCCCATGGCGCGGCGATCTCGGAAGCCGACATGCAGAAGGCGCTTGCCGCCGACGCCGTTCTCTTCGGCGCGGTCGGTGGTCCCAAATGGGATAGCGTACCTTACGAAGTGCGCCCGGAAGCAGGCCTACTCCGCCTGCGCAAGGACCTGCAGCTCTTCGCCAACCTGCGTCCCGCCATCTGCTATCCGGCGCTTGCCTCGGCCTCGTCGCTGAAGCCGGAACTGGTCGAAGGCCTCGACATCCTGATCATCCGCGAGCTGACGGGCGGCGTCTATTTCGGCGAACCGAAGGAGATCATCGACCTCGGCAACGGCCAGAAGCGTGGCATCGACACGCAGGTCTACGATACCTACGAGATCGAGCGCATCGCCGGCGTCGCCTTCGAAATGGCCCGCACAAGGCAGAACCGCGTCTGCTCCATGGAAAAGCGCAACGTCATGAAGTCGGGCGTGCTCTGGAACCAGGTGGTGACCGAAACGCATAAGGCGAAATATTCCGACGTCGAGCTCGAACATATGCTGGCCGATGCCGGCGGCATGCAGCTGGTGCGTCAGCCCAAGCAGTTCGACGTCATCGTCACCGACAATCTCTTCGGCGACATGCTTTCAGACGTCGCCGCCATGCTGACCGGTTCCCTCGGCATGCTGCCCTCGGCCTCGCTCGGCGCGCCGGATGGTAAGACCGGCAAGCGCAAGGCGCTCTATGAACCGGTGCACGGCTCGGCCCCCGACATCGCCGGCAAGGGCATTGCCAACCCGATTGCCATGATCGCCTCCTTCGCCATGTGCCTGCGTTATTCCTTCAATATGGTCAAGGAAGCCGATGACCTGGAAAAGGCGATCGCCAACGTGCTCGACAAGGGCATCCGCACCGGCGACATCATGGCCGACGGCTGCCGGCAGGTCGGCACGGTCGAGATGGGCGATGCAATCCTCGCGGAATTCAAGGCGCTTTCGGCCTGATATATTTCACGTGAAACAGTTCCCGCCCTTCGCATCACGCATGCGGGGGGCTTTTCAGAGATAGACAAAACCCGCCGGACTCGATCGAATTAACCGAAACGGACTATCCTCGGCCACAATCTCGTGTATTTTTGCGCCGGATTTCACCTCCGCATATTTTGGAAGTTGGAAACGATTTCCGGTCTATGCGCCAGTTCAAAGTGAAAGAGCGCCTGCCGCACGCGCGGCGCTCGAAGGCTAATTCGAACGGACGACGGCATGCGGGCATTTTGGGCTTCCCTGGACAGGCGCTGGCGCCGGAGCGACGCTGCGCTGCCGCCTTTGCGCTGGCAGGCTTGTCTCTTCATCTCGATCAACGCCGTCATCCTTTCCATGTTGCTCTTCGATGCCCCGATTGGCGCGAGCAAGCCTCCCGCGCCGGTGAAGCAAATTGGCGAGCTTCTGACCGGTTTCGGTGATTCCGCCTGGCTGATCTACACCAGCATCCTGCTCTTCTTTCAGGGCAGGGCAGGCTACAAGCTGTTGAAGGCGGCGCGCTCCAGGGCACAGGCGCTTTATGTCAGCTGGATCGGCGCCTACCTTTTCACTACGGTCGTCTGCTCCGGGCTTCTCGCCAACCTCCTGAAACGGGCGATTGGAAGGGCGCGTCCCGACCACTTCCACGATTACGGCATGTTTTCTTTCACGCCTTTTTCAGGTCATGCCGCTTTCGAAAGTTTTCCCTCCGGCCATTCCACCACGGTCGGCGCCTTCTTTGCCGCTTTTGCGCTTCTGTTTCCGCGTTACCGCATTCTCTTCATCGCCTTCGCCATCTGGCTTGCCATGACGCGCGTCATGGTTGGTGCGCACTATCCGAGCGACGTTATCGCCGGTCTTGCTTTCGGCGGCTGGTTCTCACTGCTGACGGCGATCGTCTATGCCCGTTGTGGCCTGCTCTTCAAACTGGCGCCGGACGGCTGGCCGCTCGCCAAGCGCCTGTTCCCCGACGCGAAAAAGCCCGGCGCCTTGTGAGCGCCGGGCTGTTTTTCGAGCATGTCAGACGCGGACGCGTCATCAATCCATGGCGTGGATATCCCTGTTCTTCGTTTCCGGCAGGAAGATCAGGCCGATCACCAGCGTGATCGCCGCAAAGACGATCGGGTACCAGAGACCGTAATAGATATCACCCGCGGCAGCGCTCATCGCGAAGGCCGTCGCTGGCAGCAGGCCGCCGAACCAGCCGTTGCCGATATGATAGGGCAGCGACATGCCGGTGTAGCGGATGCGGGTCGGGAAGAGTTCGACCAGAAGGGCCGCGATCGGGCCATAGACCATCGTCACATAGATGACGAGGACGAAGAGGATGGCGATCGTGCCGACCCAGTTGACGCGGGTCGGATCGGCAACCATGGCATAGCTGCCGCCATTGGCGATGTTGTAGACCGCCATGTCGGTGACGCCATTGGCCTCGTCCGCCGTCAGCAGCTTGCCTTCGACCAGCTTGGCTGCCGGCATGGTTTCCTTGTCGCCGGCGCGCACCGCATCGGCAGTGAGCGCCAGTTCAGGATTGGCGGCGATGAAGGCGTCGAGCTTGCTATCCGGCACCTTGGCGGCGGCCCGCTTCAGCGGATAGCCGGCATCATGGAGCGCAATGTTGACGCCTTTTTCGAAGGCGGCGGTCATGCCCTTCGCCTTGTCGCCGGCAGCAACGACGTCGAAGCTGGTAATCGTACCGTTGCCGACCTTCACCGTCGCCGGTTGTCCGGCGGGACCCGGCACCACGTCATATGGCACCGAGTTCTTCGTCAGAAATGCTGTCGCCACGTCGCATGAGCTGGTGAATTTCGACGTACCCGTCGGGTTGAACTGGAATTTGCAATCCGCCGGATCGGCCGTGACCGTTGCGCGGATCGACGCCTGCGCTTCGGCCAGCGCGGGATTCGCCATCCAGGTCATTGCCTTGAACAGCGGCTGATAGGTCACTGCTGCAAGTAGGAGGCCTGCCATGATGATCGGCTTGCGGCCGATCTTGTCGGAAAGACCGCCGAAAATGACGAAGAATGGCGTGCCGAGGAAGAGCGCAATAGCGACCATGACATTGGCCGAAAACAGATCGACCTTCAGCACGTTCTGCAAGAAGAACAGCGCATAGAACTGGCCACCGTACCAGACAACTGCCTGGCCCATGGTGGCGCCGAGAAGGGCGATGAGCGCGATCTTGGCATTCTTCCATTGCCCGAAGGCTTCGGTCAGCGGCGCTTTGGAGCCCTTGCCTTCTGCCTTCATGCGCTGGAACGCCGGCGATTCATTCATCTTCAGACGGATCCAGACGGAAATGCCGAGCAGCACGACCGAGACCAGGAACGGAATGCGCCAGCCCCAGGCTGCGAATTGAACCGGACCCATCAGCGACTGGACCAGGATGATGACGATCAGCGACAGGAACAGGCCGAGCGTCGCCGTCGTCTGGATCCATGAGGTGAAGTAGCCGCGCCGTCCGTTCGGCGCATGTTCGGCGACATAGGTTGCAGCACCACCATATTCACCGCCGAGCGCCAGACCCTGGAGCAGGCGAAGACCGATAAGAATGATCGGGGCTGCGATGCCGATGCTGGCCGCACCCGGCAGGATACCGACGAGGAAGGTCGACATACCCATGATCAGGATCGTCACCAGGAAGGTGTATTTTCGGCCGACGAGATCACCGAGACGGCCGAAAACCAGCGCGCCGAACGGACGCACCAGGAAGCCGGCGGCAAAGGCGAGCAGCGTAAAGATATTGCGCGTCGCCTCGGGATATTGGGTGAAGTAGGTCGCACCGATATAGGTAGCGAGCGAACCGTAAAGATAGAAATCATACCATTCGAAAACGGTGCCGAGCGAAGAGGCGAAGATGACCTTCTTCTCCTCGCCTGTCATCGGACCGGCCTTCGCGCCGTCGATGCTTGTGACATTTGCCATTGTCTGTCCTCCACAGAGTGATGAGCAACGGGCGCGGCCGACTCTCCTCAAAGCATACCCCGGGCCGCGACACGCCTGACGAGAGTGTGCCAGAAAAGACAGGCCGCAAAGAGAGATGCTTTGGGATTATGACTTTAGTCTAACGAAGTCGCGTTCCGTCACTCGCATCGGAGCGTTGCTCCGCACCGGTGATGACATTGGCGGCGGGACGGTTCAGCCGGTTTGCGAAGGGACCTGCTACGCCCTCAGCGCCTGCGCCGGCGATTGCCGGTAGGCAAGCACCGCCGGCAATGCGGCGAGAATACCGGCAAAGGCGAGCAACACCCCCGTAAGCTCGGCATCTTCCCGGGCGAAGCCAACCGGCATGGCGATGCCGCTGGTCTGCGAGAGCATGCCGGACAAGGTCAGCGCCGCGGCGAAACCGAGCGCAAATCCAAGTGCTATGCCGACTGCCACCAGAAAGAAGAATTCCAGGAAGACGATGCCGAAGATCGCGCCGCGCGGGGCGCCGAAGGCTCTGAGCGCGCCGATCTGGCGGCGGCGCTGGCCGATATGAATGACCGTGACCAGGACCAGTGAGGCCGCGACAAGAGCCTGTGCGCCGGAAGCGACCACAACGAAGGATCTGCTTGGCGTCGCCCAGCGTGGCGTAAAGATTTGTCAGCACCTCGCCGGGGAAGACGGCGATCGTATTGCCGTTGCGATTATCCCGTCGAAGCTTATAGGCATCGGCGATCGTTTTCGGCTTGACGAGGATGGCCGGAAGGCCTGGAGCATCTGTGGCCCAGGTCTCCTTCAGCACGGCTTCCGGATCGAGCTTTCCATGATGATCGTGCGCGTCACGATCGGCGCCCGCATGATCATGATCGTGTCCGTCCTCTTCGGCGTCTCCCGCATGCTCCTCCGCCTCCAGCCCGTGAATGTGCCAGACGGCCTGAATAGGAACGAGAATCGCCCGGTCCCAGGCAGTATCCGTCGGCCGCAGGCGACCGACGACATGATAAGCGAGTTCGGTGTGGGTCTCGCCCCCTTCTTCCGCCGAACCGTGCATCGGCTTGATTTCATCGCCGAGCGAAAGCCTGACCGCGGAGCCGATCACTGCCTCTCCTTCGTGGGTGAAAGCCTTGCCTTCGGCAAGATCGCCGGACAGCTTGTTCGACATCTTTGTTGTGGTACCGACGATCGGGTAGCTGGAGAAGAAATCGCCAAAGCCGATCGGCGCCGCCCAGTCGACCCCGGGGTCGGCGGCAAGTTTTGCCAGCACCTCGCCCGGCATCAGCGGCAGGGGCGAGGGCTGCAGGAAGACGGAGGAGAGCACGAGCTGTGTCTCGCTGCCGCCGGCGCCGATGACGAGGTCGAACTTATCGGCGGCGCGCGCGCTGCCGAGGCGAAGCGCCCGCTCCTGCAGCACCACAGAGACGCCGAGCGCGGTCGCAAGCGCCACCAGGAGCACGACAACCAGCGATCCCGCCCACAGGCGGCGAAGATCGGCACAAATGAAGCGGATCATGCAGCCTCCCCCGCAGCGGCAATGGAATCCTCGCTGATCCGGCCGGAACTGAGCGTGATACGCCGGTCGAGACGGCCGGCGAGCCGCTGGTCATGGGAAACGACGATCAGCGTGCTGCCTTCCGCATTGGCAAGATCGAGGAGGAGATCGCCGACGGCCTCACCGCTTTCGGCGTCAAGGCTCGCGGTCGGCTCATCGGCAATGATGACACCAGGCTTGCGCAACAGCGCGCGGGCGATCGCCACGCGCTGCATCTCGCCGCGCGACATGGTCTCAATCTTCTGGCCGGGCCGGGACAGGTTGACCGTGTTCAAAAGCACATGCGCCCGCTCGATGACGGCGGCCGTCGCGGCGCCGGCAAGCCGGGCAGGCAGAAGCACGTTTTCGAGTGCCGACAGGCCGGGGAAAAGGTGGAATTCCTGCATGACCAGGCCGATATTGACGGCGCGGAACCGGTCTCGCCGGCTTTCCGAAAAAGCGGCGATATCCTCACCGTTCCAGCGGATATGGCCCTGCCGCGTCCGCTCAAGACCGGTGACGACATTGACGAAGGTGCTCTTGCCGGAGCCTGATGCTCCCGTGATGGCGACCCTGCTGCCGGCCTCGATCGACAGGCGGCCGATTGCCAGCGCGGGCGAGCTGAGGCCGGGAAAGGTGACATCAAGGTTTTCGATATCGAGTGCGAGCATGTCGGTTTAAACAGCAAAATATTCGGCTTGGCGGATCCGCAATAGGCTGACGAAGCCGGTTTCCGGATCGGTCCAGGAGCCGTATTCCAGCGTGCCGCGCACTTCGATTGTCTGGCGCGGCTGCACGAAGGTCTGCTTTTCCGAGAGATAAACCACGACGATATTGTCGGGCCAGTCCGCATCCGAAGAGCAGAAGGGGCAGAGCGACATCGGCACTTCGGTGAGTACGAAGAACTGCGCCTCTGCCTTCAGTGGCGGCGCCATGAAACCCTTCATGTTGATTTCCTGCCCGGCAAGGCGCTTCACCTTGTCCGAGAATTCAAGACCGAGCACGCCGAACTTGCCATAGAGCTCGTCGAACGAAAGCGAACCGCCGGCCGCGCGCGCAGCACAAGCAGCAAAGGGAAACGCAATGGCAGCGCCGATCAGCCGGCGGCGGCTGAGATGCAGCGAAGAGAATATGTCCATGGCGACCTCCAAGAAGTAGATCCCGGCCTCTGGCATCGGCCCGAAAATCGAAACGATTTTCGGAAAGCACGATGCCAGCTTCAAAGTGTTACAGCGTCCTTTTGCGCGTCTGGAAGACGCGCGGCGCTGTAATCGGCCGGGACCATGATCGACAAAAGAGGCAAGGCCGGCAAGCGGCCCTGCAAGATCGACTTTCGATCAATTCGTCTGCTTGGCGCCGAGAGCGAAGGTGTCGGCGAGCACGCGATAGACGTCGCTCTGTTCCATGTAACCATGGAAGCCTTCGGCACCAGGACCGGCCGACTGCAGCACGACATCGTCGACGGCGTGAACGCCGCTCTCGCTGCTCTTCGGAAGATTGCCCTGTACGAAGACGGCGCCGGGAACATCCTTATACTGTTCGTTGGCGACATATTCCTTCTTCTCGTTCTGGACGGCCGGAACGAAAGGACCATCGAGCTTCGGACGGAAGGTCTCATAATGATCGGGGCCGTTGTTGGCACTGAGGAACAGGCGGCGGCTGACGTCGACCTGGTCGGGATAACCGTCGCCATTTTCATCCTTGTAGTTCGGGAAGCCGGCTTCGGCGTAGGTGCCGACCTTTTCGCGCATCTCCGTGCCGGGCTTCTCGTCGTCGACGGTGCCGATGATCGATACGCCATGCGTGTGGTCGCCGGTGACGACGATCAGAGTGTCCGGATGGGCCTTCTGGAATTCGCGGGCAACGCCGATCGCCTTGTCGAATTCGATAGTGTCGATAACCGCACGATCCCAATCCAGCGGATGGGACATCTTGTCGATCGAGGAGCCTTCGACCATCAGAAAGAAGCCGTCAGCATTCTTCGAGAGGCGGTCGAGCGCAACCTTGGTCATCTCAACGAGACCCGGCTGGTTCGGGAACTTGTCGACGGTGCCCTTCTTCAGGAACTCGCGATCGAGCGTCACGTCCATATTACCGGTGTGGAAGAGGCCGAGCAGCTTGCCGTCAGCCGATGCATTGGCGGCGAGCTCGTTCTTGTCGATTGCGAGCTTGTAGCCGGCGTCCTGGAACAGCTTGATGTAATCCTGATTGTCCTTGCGCTTGGAACCGGCGACTTCCTTGCCGAGGAAATAGGCCGAGCCGCCGCCAAGGATGACTTCCGGCTTCACTTCGAGCAGCATGCCGACGATGTCGGCCTTTTCGCTGCGGCTGCGGGTATGGGAAACGACCGCAGCTGGCGTCGCATCCTCGATTTCGGACGTCGCGACAATGCCGATCGACTTCTTCGTCGTGCGGCGAACAGCCTCGCCAAAGGTTTCGACGCGCGGGTCATCGAGCGGAGCCGGCGTCCGGTCCGCATAGACGCCGAGCGCGTTGACGGCCGTCTTGTGCCCCGTCATGAAGGCCGACATGGTGTTGGCCGAATCCGTGGCGACGGCATTCGTCGCTGACGTACCGATGAAGGCCATATGATCGAGATCGTCCATGTTCAGGCGGCCGTTCGCTTTGCCCTCGGTCATGCCCTTGGACATGATACGGGCGGCGGTGCGATGCGCAACGGAAAGGCCGTCGCCGAGCAGGAAGATGATGTTCTTGGCCTTCGGCTGAGCGGCTGTTTCATAAACGTCCCAGGTGACCGACTTCGTCTCATCGCCGGCGGAGACCTCGATCTTGTAGGCGCCGGGTGCGGAGATCTTCAGGCCGCGGAGCAGAAGAGCGGAACCGAGTGCCTTGTCTTCCTTGCCTTTTTCCAGCTCGATGAACTGCGCTTCGCCCCCGAGAACCGTCTTGTAATCCTGACCGTTGACCGTGATCTTCACATCTTCCGGCTTGACCTGCTTGTTGATCTCGACCTTGAAATCGAACGGCGAACCGGCAAGAATCGTGGCGCGATCGAGCGGATAGACCGTCGTCGCCTGGGCGGCGCCCGCAAGGATGGTGGTGGCCGTAAAGGCGGCAAGAAGCGTACGCATGGAAAACCCCCGTTTTCGTTGCAGACATTGACAACCGGGCCGGGATACCTCCCGAGGATGACAGCGGCATGACAACGTCGCACCATGACGGCTGCCGCTTTCGCCCTCCGCCTCCGAGCGCAAAAACCTTGACTCCTGTGGAAAACCTTCTAAGAGCAACAGCGGAAAAGGAATCTCCATGGTTCGCGACGAACACGCCATTGCCGCATGCAATGACCGGGCACGGGTTGCCGGGGTGGATATTGCCGTTCCGGTTTCTTCCAAAACCAAGGCCAAAACGACGACGAAAACCGTCTGACGTCTCTGGCCTGCCGCTCTCTCCCCGGCTCGGCTGGGGACAGGAAGACGCGATTATTCGCGCCTTTCCCCTCACCGGACAGAGGAGAGAAGAGAAAGAGAGCTTGAGAAATGGGTTTCAAAGTAGCAGTTGCGGGAGCGACCGGAAATGTCGGCCGGGAGATGCTCAACATCCTCTCCGAACGCGGCTTCCCCGCCGATGAGGTCGTGGCGCTCGCGTCGGCGCGTTCGCAGGGCACCGAAGTGTCCTACGGCGACCGGACGCTGAAGGTTTCCAATCTGGAGAATTACGATTTCTCCGATACCGACATCTGCCTGATGTCGGCCGGCGGCGAGGTCTCCAAGAAGTTCTCCCCCAAGATCGGCCAGCAGGGTTGCGTGGTCATCGACAATTCCTCGGCGTGGCGCTATGACGCCGACGTGCCGTTGATCGTGCCGGAAGTGAACCCGGACGCCGTCACGCAGTTCACCAAGCGCAACATCATTGCCAATCCGAACTGCTCGACTGCGCAGCTGGTGGTGGCGCTGAAGCCGCTGCACGACTTCGCCAAGATCAAGCGCGTCGTCGTCTCCACTTATCAGTCGGTCTCCGGCGCCGGCAAGGACGGCATGGACGAGCTCTTCAATCAGACGCGCGCCGTCTTCGTTGCCGATCCGATCGAGAACAAAAAGTTCACCAAGCGCATCGCCTTCAACGTCATTCCCCACATCGATAGCTTCATGGAAGACGGCTACACCAAGGAAGAATGGAAGGTGCTGGCCGAGACGAAGAAGATGCTCGATCCGAAGATCAAGGTGACCTGCACGGCAGTGCGTGTGCCCGTCTTCATCGGCCATTCGGAATCCGTAAACATCGAGTTCGAGAACGAGATCACCGCCGACCAGGCCCGCGACATCCTGCGCGATGCCCCGGGCTGCCTCGTCATCGACAAGCGCGAGAACGGCGGCTACATCACGCCTTATGAATCCGCCGGCGAGGATGCAACCTATATCTCACGCATCCGCGAGGACGCGACTGTTGAAAACGGCCTCAATATGTGGGTGGTCTCCGACAACCTGCGCAAGGGCGCGGCGCTGAACGCCATCCAAATCGCCGAGCTGCTCGTCAATCGCGGCCTGGTCAAGCCGCGCAAGCAGGCAGCCTGATACCATTTGTAAACCATAAGATGTTAAAGCCCTGCTCGTTCAGCGGGGCTTTTTCCGGGGCAAATACGACTGTATAAGCGCTCGCTAAACGATGATCGTGACAAAATCGCGAGTGGCTGGCATTCTCTTGCCCGCTTAAAAACTATGCAGATCGAGAGCGGGGTTTCTCAATGCGCATGACAAAGTTGTTTCTGGCGGCCGCTGCGGCACTGGGCGTCCTCAACGCGGTACCGGCGTTCGCGCAAGGACTACAATGTGGCAATACCAGCGCCGGCTTCGACGCCTGGGTCGCCGATTTCAAGCAGACGGCAGCGGCTAATGGCGTCAGCCAATCCGTGCTCAGCCGTGCCTTCGCTAACGTCAACTACAACAAGCCGACGATCGCCGCCGATCGCGGCCAGAAAAGCTTCAAACTCTCCTTCGACGCCTTCATGCAGAAGCGCGGCGGTGCCGCCGTCATTTCCCGCGGCCGTTCGATGAAAGCGGCCAACCAGGCCCTTTTTGCCTCGATCGAACGTCGCTTCGGCGTTCCCGCCGGTCCGCTGATCGCAATCTGGGGCATGGAGACCGGTTTTGGCAGCTATATGGGCAACCAGCATACGCTATCGGCTGTGTCGACCCTTGCTTATGACTGCCGTCGTTCGGAATATTTCACCGACCAGCTCTATGCAGCACTCCAGCTCGTCTCCGAGGGTTATCTGAGCCCGCAGGCCAAGGGTGCCGCCCATGGTGAAATCGGCCAGACGCAGTTTCTGCCGCGCAACGTCGTGCGCTTTGGCGCCGACGGCGACGGCGACGGCCGGGTCGACATGGTCGGCTCTCGCGCTGATGCGCTGGCCTCGACCGCAAATTTCCTCAAGGGCCACGGCTGGCGTGCCGGCGCCGGCTATCAGCCGGGAGAGCCGAATTTCGCTGCGATCCAGGGCTGGAACGCCGCCAGCGTCTATCAGCAGGCGATCGCCTATATCGGCCAGCAGATCGACGGCGGCAGATAAGCGTTCATCGACAATGAATCTGAAAACGCCGCTGCGAATGCGGCGTTTTTCATATGCGGGAATCAAAACCGCCGCTCGATGCCGTCTTGCGTCGCTCCTCTTGCGGAGGAGTCGGCACAACCGGCCCCGACACCACGCAATTGCGGCCCGAAGCCTTGGCGGCGTAAAGCGCCAGATCGGCGCGTTTGACCAGCTCCTCGAAGTTCCGGTTGGCGGCGTCATTTGCCCGGCCGGCGCATCCGAAGCTCGCCGTGACTCTGAGCAGTTCGCCGCTCTGCAAAGGAACCTCAGCCGCCTCGATCGCCATGCGCACACGCTCGGCGACGATCGCGGCGTCATCAGGTGTCGAATCCGGCAAAAGTGCCAGGAATTCCTCGCCGCCATGGCGCACCAGAAGATCGAATGAACGGAAATTCTGACGCGCGACGCTCGCGACGTGCCGAAGGACGGCATCGCCGGCATCATGGCCGTGAACATCGTTGACCTTCTTGAAATGATCGAGATCGAAGAGAACGACGGAAATCCAGCGTGATCCGTGCTCGGCCTGGGTGAGGAGCGGCGAGGCGGCGACCTCGAAGCCACGCCGGTTGTACAGTCCCGTCAGAAGGTCGGTTTGAGCAGCGTTGCGCAACTCGCCCACCAGCGTCTCGCGGTCGCGGATCAGCCGGTCTATCAGCCGAAGGCCTCTTGCCGCCAGCAACATCACCAGCGTTGCGAGAATCAACAGGCCCGCACATAGCGCCAGTATCCGCGTCAGGTGTATGTGCGAGAGCGTCGAAAACTGTTCACCGGTCTCGTGAATATCACTCGCGGCCTCCACCATCTTTTGCTGGAGGAAAACCATGCGTTCGCGCTGTGTGGCCGCCCAGGCGTCGCCCATTGCGCGCGATGGCCGCGCCCCGGCGAGAATGGCGTCGGTGATCGCATCCGCCTTCACCTGATCGCTGCGACCGAGATAGGCAACGATGTCACGCACGATCGGCGCGGTGGAATGGAAGACCATGTGATCCATGCCGGCACCGAGCATGGTCTTGCCCTGAATGAAGAGTTCAATCGGAAATCTGGCGGAAACGTCTTGATTGAGGTAACGGGTGCCGATCCCGGTGATCAGCCTTTCGCCGTAGTAGCTCAGCAGGATGCCCATCAGCTGGTTGGATTTCTCAAGCAGCACCGGGTCGCTGATCAGTGGTGAAAGTGCGTCGACGACCGCAAGCTGCTTCAGAGCCGCATACCAGTAGACGGAGCCGGGATTGCTGCCTGAATAACGGCCCTGGTCGACAGCGCTCCGCGCCGCGACGATGCGGCTGTAGGCAAGGCTGAGAGCCGACAATTCAGCTGCAAGTCCCTGATCGAGCGTATCGCGGGGCGGCAGGCTGGCCTGGAAGGCGCGGCGTTCGCGATCGAGCGTCAGTCGGCTTCGCTGCATGTCGACTGCAGTCTCGCTGCTGGGATGCGCGAGATAGCGGCGAGTGGCATCGATTTCACTGAGGATTTCAGTCGCCGCGATCGACCCGCCACGCGCCAGCACATCGGCGAACTGCCGGTCTTTCTCAAGATCCCTGTAATGCTGGATGGAAGTTCGGAGAACGAAGGCGCCTTCAATCAGCATGAAGGCGAAGGGCAGCAGAATGGCGGCCAGCATAACCTTTTTGATGGTTTCGAACTTCATCGCCAATCGCCACGTGATCAAATGCCGGTCGCGCAACCAATTGATGCAAGTTTAACAGCAATCCTTAAAAAACTGATAAACCCGCTGGTCCCTAGATCTCGGGACGAATGAAGTCACGCGTGTCCGCGTCCATCACCCAGAGCTCACCTGTCGAGATGTCGAACCAAGCGCCGTGAAGATGAAGATTCCCGGCTTCTTCCAGCGCCTTTATATTGGGAAAGCTTCTGAGATTGTCGATTGAGTTGCGGATGGAGACACGCTCGAGCGCAGTTTGCCGCTCGGCCGCGGTCATCACGTCATTGCTCTGGATCTGCTCGGCTGCGGGTCTGACCAGCGACATCCACCGGCCGATGAAATCGCCGGGCGATAGTGGCTCGGCATTCGGATCGAGTGCCGCCCGAATCCCGCCGCAACGGCCATGGCCCATCACGACGATGTCCGAAACCTTCAGCGCCTGCACGGCAAATTCAAGAGCGGCCGATGTCGAATGGAAATGGCCGTCCGGCTCGTAGGGCGGCACCATATTGGCAACGTTGCGGATGACGAAAAGCTCGCCCGGGCCGGCATCGAAGATCAGCTCGGGAGCCGCACGAGAGTCCGAACAGGCAATGACAAGCGTACTCGGACTCTGGCCGTTTTCGGCCAGTTGCCGATACCTGTCGCGGGCGTCGGCATAACGCCCGTTCATAAAGTTGCGATAACCGTTCAGAAGGGTGTTTGGAAAACGCTGCATGCCTCTGGATTAGCGCGCGCGGAGGACAAGATCAACTGCTGCACCGCAAAATGCGCACATTGGCAAATGCGTCATTTTTTCCGACGCTGCGCCGGGTGTACGAGCCGGCGCATCTGCACCATCGCCATCGGCGTCGACAGGCTGGACGCATCGCTGGCCAGCATCAGCTCGTTGCTGCCGCGCTTGACCGCACGCGCAAGCACTTCGAACACGCTGGCGGTGGCAAGCTGCAACGCCTTTTCGTCCTCGAGGCCGGACAGCAGGCGCGACAGGAAAACTGCAGCCAGCAGGTCGCCGAGACCATTCGGCGGGTTCTCGACAACGCGGTGCTCGGCAAGGAGCGCGTGACGGCCGGAAAGGTAGAGATTGCCGGTGCCGCCCGCCATCATCGGCACCGCCGAGGTGACGAGCATGCGTGACGGCCCGAGCGCCAGCGCCGCCTCCATGATTGCGCCGTTGTCATCGAGCGGTGCTCCCGACAGCCAGGCGAGCTCGTACCGGTTCGGCGTTGCGAGCGAGGCCAGCGGAATGAGATGATCACGAATGGCCTCGGCCGTCGCTTCCGGCACGTAGAGGCCGCCGAGATCGCCCATGACCGGATCGCAGACGTAAAGCAGTTCGGGATTGTTTTGCCGGAGCGCAGCGATCAGCCGGGCCACCGAGCGTGCCTGGGCGGCATTGCCGAAATAGCCCGAAAGCACCGCCCTGACTTCACCGATCCAGGGTGCGCGGAGCAGATCCTCGATCGCCGCGTCGAATTCCGCTTCGGCAAATGTCAGCCGCGTCGAACGGCCATGGCCGGGATGCCAGGGCAGAACGATGGTCGGCAGCGCCCAGACCGGATGGCCGAGCGTCTCCAGCGCAAACACCGCCGCCCGATTGCCAACCGAGCCACGCACGACGTGGCTGGAAATAACGATGACTGTGCCCGCTGCATTTTCCGACATGAAACCGAGGTCCGAATGATGATGGCGTTTGATGATCTTTTTGACGGCGAGCTGTCAACCATTCTTCACGTGAGCATGGAAATGTGCCGCGAAAGCAAACCAGGAAGAGAGGCCTTACCAACGCGTTTCGGCCTCAAAAGCGAAAAAACTCTGCCAATTTCTCATTTCCGCCGGCAAAAAAGCATCAAAACGGTCCCCGACAGCGCTATTTTAGGGATTCTTTCGACAAATCTTCTGCTAGCTTGCGAAAAAATCAGTCCAATGCGGGGAGGCGTTCCATGGCTGCCAGAAACAATCCGAAACGGGAGAAGCAGATCGAGACTGCGCGCAAGATCGCCAAGGCGATGAGCGAGGCGCATCTCGATCCGGAAATTCTCTTTGGCCGGGCCAGCAATGACGATCTGGAACTCTATACGCCCGACATGCTGGCGCGGTCTGCCGTGCATTCGGCGAAGGAACTTGCCGCCTGGAACGGCAAGACGCCCCGCGTCA
Organism: Rhizobium sp. CNPSo 3670; assembly: GCF_057784555.1. Classification (NCBI taxonomy): domain Bacteria; kingdom Pseudomonadati; phylum Pseudomonadota; class Alphaproteobacteria; order Hyphomicrobiales; family Rhizobiaceae; genus Rhizobium; species Rhizobium sp. CNPSo 3670. The sequence goes on along the minus strand of NZ_JBXSOL010000047.1, from coordinate 12,663 downwards.
GCATCGACACACTTGCCGAGGTGACACCCGGCGGCACCGTCGTCTCGGTGCTGTCGGTGACCGACCGGAACATGCCTTTCCTCTATGAATCGGTCATGGGTGAAGTGACGAGCACCTACCGCGATCTGTTCATGGCCGTGCATCCAATCCTCGTCATGGAAAAGGGCAGAGCTCCCACGCTCTATTCCGCCGACCACCCGAGCGATCCCGCGGCACGCGTCAGTCATATCCAGCTTCATATCGCCCCATTGAATTCCACCCAGGCTGCCGACCTCGTCAAACGCGTCCAGACCGTGCTCGAACAGGTCCGTCTGTCGGTCTCGGACTGGAAGCCGATGCTTGCCAAGCTCGATGGCGTAATCGCCGAGCTGTCGGCCAACGGTGCTGGCCGCAGGAAGGCCGAACATGCCGAGGCGGTGGCCTTTCTGACCTGGCTGCGCGACGAGAATTTCACTTTCCTCGGCATGCGTGAGTATATTTATTCCGGCAAGGGCGCCGACGCCAAGGTCGAGCGCGACAAGGGCGCCGGCCTCGGCATCCTCTCCAACCCGGACGTTCTCGTACTGCGTACCGGCAAGGACGCCGTGACCACCACGCCGGAGATCCTCGCCTTCCTCGACGGCCCAGAGTTTTTGATCGTCACCAAGGCGAATGTAAAGTCGATCGTCCATCGCCGCGCCTATATGGATTATGTCGGCGTCAAACGTTTCGATGCCGAGGGCAACGTCACCGGGGAACTCCGCATCGTCGGCCTCTTCACCTCGACGGCCTATACCTCGCTCGCCTCCGAAATCCCGCTGCTGCGGTCGAAGATCGAAAAGGTGAAGGAGCATTTCGGCTTCGACCCGATGAGCCATTCCGGCCGCATGCTCGACAACACGCTGGAATCCTATCCTCGCGACGACCTTTTCCAGATCGACACGACGCTGCTTGCGAGCTTTGCCGAGCAGATCAACGATCTCGCCGACCGGCCGCGCGTGCGCGTCCTGCCGCGCATCGACCATTTCGACCGCTTCGTCTCGGTCATCGTCTATGTGCCGCGTGAGGAATATGATTCGATCGTGCGCGAGCGCATCGGCACCTATCTGAAGACCGTCTATGACGGCCGTGTCTCCGCCTATTATCCGGCTTTTCCCGAAGGCGGCGTCGCCCGGGTGCATTTCATCATCGGCCGTTCCGGCGGCAAGACGCCGCGCATACCGCAGGCAAGGCTCGAGCAGACGATCCGCGAAATCACTGCCCGCTGGGACGACCGTTTCGAAGCGCTTGCCGGACCAAAGTCGCCGAAACTATCGGTCGATCAGGCTTTCCAGGATTCCTTTACCCCTGAAGAAACCGTCGCCGACCTTGCCGATATCGGCGCCTGCGCCGCCGGCGAGCCGCTGCGAATCCAGTTTTATCACCGCCAGGAAGAACAGGGCCGCATCCTCTCGCTGAAGATCTTCCACGCCGGCGGCCAGCTGGCCTTGTCACGCCGCGTGCCGCTCCTCGAGAACCTCGGCTTCAATGTCGTCAGCGAACGCACCTTCGACATCGGGGTACAGGTCGGCGATGGCGCAACCCAACTCGTCGTGCTGCACGATATGGAGCTCGAGACCCGCAACGGCAGCGACATCGACCTCCATCGGTATGGCGCTGCGCTCGAGGAAGCCTTCGTCGCCGCCTTTGCCGGCACGATCGACAATGACAGTTTCAACCGGCTGATCCTTTCGGCCGGGCTCTCAGCCCGCGAAACCAATGTATTGCGCGCCTATGCCCGATACCTCCGCCAGGCCGGCATCGCCTATTCGCAGGATTACATCGCAACGACGCTCGATAAATATCCTGGTGTAGCCGCCGCCATCTTCCGCCTGTTCCACGACACGCTCGACCCCAAGCTTTCCGACAAAGCCCGCCTCAAGAAGATCGCCGACCTGCACCAGGCGATCGAGGCCGATCTTGCCGACGTGCCGAACCTGGATGACGATCGCATTCTGCGCCGCTACGTCAACATCGTCGACGCGACTCTGCGCACCAATTATTTCCAGAAGAACCCCGATGGATCGCCGAAAGCCATGCTGGCCTTCAAGCTCGATCCGCACCTGGTCGATGGGCTGCCGCAACCGAAACCCTTCCGCGAGATGTTCGTCTACGGCGTCGAAGTCGAAGGCGTCCACCTGCGCTTCGGCAAGGTGGCGCGCGGCGGCCTGCGCTGGTCTGATCGTGCCGAGGATTATCGCACCGAGGTGCTCGGCCTCGTCAAAGCGCAGCAGGTGAAGAACGCCGTCATCGTGCCGGTCGGCGCCAAAGGCGGCTTTTACCCGAAGAAGCTGCCGGTGGGCGGCAGCCGCGACGAAATCTTCAATGCCGGCCGCGAGGCGTACAAGACCTATATCCGCACGCTGCTCTCGATCACCGACAATATTTCCGGCGCCGAGGTCGTGCCGCCGGCCGATACGATCAGGCTTGACGGCGACGATCCCTACTTCGTCGTCGCCGCCGACAAGGGCACAGCAACCTTCTCCGACACCGCCAATGCCTTGGCGCAGGAGGCTGGCTTCTGGCTGGACGACGCCTTTGCCTCCGGCGGCTCGGCCGGTTACGATCACAAGAAGATGGGCATCACCGCCCGCGGCGCATGGGAAACCGTAAAACGCCATTTTCGCGAGATGGACATCGACATTCAGACCACGCCCTTCACCGTCGCCGGCGTCGGCGACATGTCGGGCGACGTCTTCGGCAACGGCATGCTGCTCTCTCCCAAGATCAGGCTCATTGCCGCCTTCGATCACCGCGACATCATCATCGATCCCGATCCTAACATGGAAAAAACGCTGGCCGAGCGCCAACGGCTCTTCAACCTGCCGCGCTCGAGCTGGCAGGACTTCGATAAGACCGTGCTTTCGAAAGGCGCGATGATCATTTCACGTTCGGCGAAATCTGTGACGCTGACGCCGGAAGCGGTTGCCGCGATTGGCATCGACAAAGGGGTGGCGACCCCATTCGAGATCATGACGGCGATCCTGAAGAGTCCGGTCGACCTGCTGTGGTTCGGCGGCATCGGCACTTATGTGAAGGCTCCCTCCGAAACCGATACCGAAGTCGGCGATCGCGCCAACGATCCGATCCGCGTCACCGCGACTGAGGTGCGCGCCAAGGTGATCGGCGAGGGCGCCAACCTCGGCGTCACCCAGAAGGGCCGCATCGCTTACTGCCTTAGCGGCGGGCGCTGCAATTCCGACGCCATCGACAACTCGGCCGGCGTCAACACCTCGGACGTCGAGGTCAACATCAAGATCGCGCTGGCGGCCGCTATGCATGACGGGCGGCTGACGCGGCCAAAACGCGACCAGCTTCTTTCGTCGATGACCGGTGAGGTGGCGGCGCTGGTCCTGTGCAATAATTACCTCCAGTCGTTGGCGATCTCGCTCGTCGAACGCAAGGGCACGGCAAACGGCCTCGAACTCGCCCGCTTCATGAGCGTGCTCGAGACCACCGGCCAGCTGAACCGCAAGGTCGAGACCTTGCCGGATGACCAGACGCTGGCCGAACGTTACACGGCCGGCAAGCCGCTGACGCGGCCGGAAATCGGCGTGCTGCTGTCCTATGCCAAGATCGTGCTCTTCGATGCGCTCGCCGCGAGCGACCTGCCCGACGACCCCTATTTTGCCGCGACACTGTCGAATTACTTCCCCGTCAAAATGCAGAAGTCGAACGCCGGCGACATATCAAGCCATCGCCTACGGCGCGAAATCATCGCGACCGTGTTGGCCAATGAAGCGATCAACCGCGGCGGGCCGAGCTTCGTCGTCGCAATGATGGACGCGACGGCGGCTTCGGCGCCGGAGGTGGTGCGTGCCGCAATCGTCGCCCGCGACGGTTTCGACCTCAACCGGCTCTGGGCCGAGACGGATGCGCTCGACGGCAAGATATCGGGCGGGGTGCAGAACCGCATTTACGAGGAAATCAGCCACAGCTTTATCGTGCTCACGCGCCTGCTGTTGAAAACCGCAATGACCAAAGCCGATATGGCCGAGGTAATTAGCCGGCTGCAGGCTGCCCTGAAGAAGTTGAGGCCTGCTTTCGCCGAACAGGCCGCCGGCGATGCTGCCGCACGCCAGGTGGAATATGCCGAAGCGGGCGTGCCCGAAAAGCTGGCGGCCGAAATCGCCAATCTCCAGAGCTTCGCGCTTGTGCCGGAGATCATGCAGATCGCTGAGCGTACCGGCGAGCCGCTGCTGCGCGCCGCCGAAAATTATTTTGCCGTGTCAAAGACTTTCCGGATCGCGCGGTTGCTGGCGGCCGGCGGCCGGATTCTCACCTCCGATCATTACGAAAATCTGGCGCTTGCCCGCAGCATCGATCAGATCGCCAGCGCCCGGCGCGACATCGTCATCTCGGCGCTTTCCGATCACGGCAAGGAGAAGCTGCCCGTCCAGGCCTGGCATGCGCAGGATCGCATCCGCATCAACCGCATCGTTGAAGAGCTTTCGAGCCTCAGTGACAGCGGCGATCCCAATCTTGCGCGCATTACCGTGGCGGCAGGCATCCTGACCGATCTTGCGCGCGACCGGGCGAGGTGAGACAGTCCGCGAAAAAGGAGCGGATGTTGAATCGCATAGACTGGACAGGAACGCAGCCGCCGAAAGCCACGGAGAAGGGCATCTGGGGGTGGATGTTCTTCGACTGGGCGGCGCAGCCTTTCTTCACCGTGGTCACCACCTTCATTTTCGGGCCCTATTTCGTTTCGCGCCTGACCGATGATCCGGTGTCGGCCCAGACGACGTGGAGCAACATGGCGACGATCTCCTCAGTGATCATCGCCGTGCTGTCGCCCGTTCTCGGCTCGATCGCCGACCAGTCCGGCGCCCGCAAACCGTGGATCGGGTTCTTCGCCATCATCAAGATCGTCAGCCTCTTCTGCCTGTGGTTTGCAGCCCCGGGTTCGCCTGTCCTCTACCCCGTGATCTTCATGATCCTCGCCTCGATTTCGGCCGAGTTTTCCATTGTCTTCAATGATTCGATGATGCCGCGGCTGGTCGCCAAGCACGAGGTGGGCAAGCTCTCCAACACCGCCTGGGGGCTTGGCTATCTCGGCGGGATGATCGTGCTGATTGCCGTCGTCACGCTATTTGCGGCCGACCCGGAAAGCGGCAAGACCATTCTCGGCCTCGATCCACTTTTCGGCCTCGACCCCAGGACCGGCGAGGACGCGCGCATCACCGGGCCGATCTCGGCCGTCTGGTACCTGATTTTCATCCTGCCGATGTTCTTGTTCACACCCGATGTCGGCAGAGGCCTGCCCTTCGGCACCGCCATCCGCGCCGGCCTGCGGGAACTGAGAAACACGCTCGGTGAACTCGGGGAACGCCGCGGCATCCTGAAATTCCTCATCGCCCGCATGATCTACCAGGACGGCGTCAACGGCCTGTTGATCCTCGGCGGCGTTTTCGCCGCCGGCATGTTCGGCTGGGCGACGATCGAGATCGGCCTCTACGGCATCATCCTCAACGTCGTTGCGATCTTGGGCTGCCTGATCGCCGGACGGATCGACAAGGGCGTCGGCTCCAAGATAACCGTCGTCATCAGCCTCACCATGCTGCTTCTCGCCACCATCGGCATCATCTCGACCGGTCCCGGTTACACCCTGTTCGGCCTGATGCCGCTGCCGACGGCCGATTCCGGCGGCCTCTTCGGCACCGCCGCGGAAAAGGCCTATATCCTTTACGGCCTGCTGATCGGGCTCGCCTTCGGGCCGGTGCAGGCCTCATCGCGCTCGTATCTCGCCCGCAGCGTCAGCCTTGAGGAAGCCGGACGCTACTTCGGCATCTACGCGCTTTCGGGGCGCGCCACGAGCTTCATGGCGACGCTGCTCTTCTCGCTGGTGACTTATCTGAGCGGATCGGCGCGGCTCGGAATGGCAACGCTGATCCTGTTTCTCGCCGGCGGGCTGGTGCTGCTGATCCGCACGCCCTATCCGGCCGATCGCGCCTGACAATATTCCGGCGCGCCTCAGTGCCGGAAATGGCGCATGCCGGTGAAGACCATCGCCACGCCGTGTTCGTTGGCGGCGTCGATGACCTCCTGGTCTCGCATCGAACCGCCCGGCTGGATAACGGCTGTCGCCCCTGCGGCGATCATCGACAGAAGACCATCGGCAAATGGCAGGAAGGCTTCGGAAGCAACCGCCGAGCCGTGCGTCATCGGCGCCGAGAGACCGAGCGCCTTGGCGGCCTCTTCGGCCTTCAGCGCGGCAATGCGGGCGGAATCTACCCGGCTCATCTGGCCGGCCCCGATTCCGGCCGTCTGGCCGTTCTTGGCATAGACGACGGCGTTCGATTTGACATGCTTGCCGACCTTGAAGGCGAACTTCATATCATCGAGCTCCTGCGCCGTCGGTGCGCGGCGGGTGACGACCTTGAGCTCCAGATCCTCGACCATGCCGTTGTCGCGGCTCTGGACGAGCAGACCGCCCGAAACGGTTTTCGCCGTCAGTCCTGGGGCGCGCGGATCGGGCAGGCCACCGGCCGACAGCAGCCGCAGGTTCGGCTTGCGAGCGACGATCGCCTTCGCCTCCTCGGTGACATCAGGGGCGATGATAACTTCCGTGAAGAGCTTGACGATTTCCTCGGCCGTTTCGGCGTCCAATATCCGGTTGAGCGCGATAATGCCGCCGAAGGCAGAAACGGAATCGCAGGCGAGCGCCCGCTGATAGGCTTCGACCAGGCTTGAGCCGGTGGCGACGCCGCAGGGATTGGCATGTTTGATGATCGCGCAGGCGGGCGCCTTTTCCGGCAGGAACTCGGCGACGAGTTCATAGGCGGCATCGGTGTCGTTGATATTGTTATAGGAGAGCTGCTTGCCCTGCAGCAGGAGAGCCGTCGAAACACCCGGGCGCTTCTCGCCGGTGACGTAGAAGGCAGCCTTCTGGTGCGGATTTTCGCCGTAACGCATCTCTTCCTTCAGCGCGCCGCCGATGACGCGGTGGCGGGGCGTGTCGATCGCCAGCGCCTCGGCGAACCAGTTGGAAATCATGGCATCATAGGCCGCGGTACGGGCATAGGCCTTGGCGGCCATGCGCTGGCGGAAGGCATAGGCGGTCTTGCCGTCATCCGCCGAAAGCTGCTCCTTGAACTCGGCATAATCATCTGGATCGGTGAGGATGGTTACATAGGCATGGTTCTTGGCCGATGCACGGATCATCGCCGGACCGCCGATGTCAATATTTTCGACGGTCGTCGGATAGTCGCCGCCGGCCGCCCGCACCTCTTCGAAAGGGTAGAGGTTGATGACGGCAAGATCGATGCCCTCGATGCCGTGCTTCTTCATCGCTTCCTGGTGTTCGCCGTCGTCACGGATCGCCAGCAGGCCGCCATGCACCGTCGGATGCAGCGTCTTGACGCGCCCATCCATGATCTCTGGAAAGCCGGTGACCTCGGAGACGTCGGTGACATCAAGACCGGCAGCGGCGATCGCCTTGTAGGTGCCGCCGGTCGACAGCAGGCGCACGCCTCTTTCGGACAATGCCTGGGCGAGCTCGACGATGCCGGTCTTGTCGAAGACGGAGAGGAGCGCGGTCTTGATTTCGACCTTGTCCGGGGCGGGGATCTTTTTGGAAATGACGGCCATGAACCTTCTCCGTTCGGGCTTCGGGAGATATCCGCTAGAGCATGAGGCCGAAAAGTGTGAGCGGCTTTCGGACGAGATCCTGCCTTAGGGACGTTTTCTTGCTGTCGCCGCGTTAGCACAGCTTTGACGCCACGCAAACAGCGCTGATGCTCTGCCTTTCGATTTAGTCCCGGATTTGAATTTTGGCCAGTTGGCCGTCCCGTCTAAGCTTTACGGGAGAGGAACCAGCGGATCTCCGTCTTCTCGGCCAGATCGAAATCGATCTCGATCTGGTCAGAGCCGCAAATGCCGGAGCTGTCGGCAAAGAAGATGTCCTCGGAAATCAGCACTTCGTTGCCGGGCGCGGTAAACAGCCAGCTCTCGCCGTCCGGCGCCGTCAGCAGCACGGACTCTCCATCACTCTGCTGCAGAACGATGGACGGATGAATATGAAAACGGGCGACGGCCTTCAGGGGCTCGTCACTTTCATATCCTTCACGCCGGATGAGCCGGTCGTGGCCTGTCACCATCGAACCTGCGGCATTGAGCGTCAGCTCACGCTCGTGCAGCACGCCGAATATCTTCAGATAACCGTCATGGCTGAGCTTGATGCTGTCGCGCCCATCCTCCGTTTCCAGACGTTCGACCGTTACGGTTTTCACCGGCTCGGTGATCGCGTGATCGAGGAAAGGCGAGTGTGAAAAACGGCTGGATGAGGTGTCGTTGAGGATGACGGTCGAATGGGCCGCGGTCGTGCGCGCCATCTGCACGTAGCGGTGTCCGGCAAATTTCGGCGAACCTGAATTGACGATGAAGCGATGGCGGCCGGACGACATTTCGAAGGAGAGGCTGCCGGCATGCGCGGTGCGCAATGCGCCCCCCGAGGGCGGCGTGCCGGTATCGGCGATGATGACGGTCTTGCCACCGGAAAGCCGCTGATAGCGCGACTGCGGCAAAGCCTTGAACGGCTGGCCGGCGGTCTCGTCATATCTGAGCACCGACATCAGCTCATTGGCGAGCGTCGAGGTTGCGCCGTTGAAAAGCGCCAGATCCCCATCCTGATGCCGGAAGAACCGCAAAGCCGGATACATACGGTCGATGCCGGAGATCAGCTTCTGCGGCAGATCATGGCCGAGATTGACGTAAGTCTGCCGCAGCGGCAGCAGGTCGAGCAGCAGTTCCAGGCCGATGCGCGGGTTGCGCGAGATATGGCCGCCATCCGGCAGAATCTGGCTATCGAATTGACGGTCGAGCGCCTGCGCCGCCCTCCGAAGCGTGGAGGCGCGAGCCGGCATGGCGACGGAGGCCATGGCGAGCGCGATGCGCAGCCGGAACAGCTCCAGGCCTCCGAGCGTATAGGGTGCCATGCGATGCAGGAACCTGACCTGGAAAGCCAGCGACTTCATGAACCGGCGATAAAAGCCACGATCGGCGTTCTGCAGCACAACAGGCGAATGCGACAGCCAGGCGATGACGCGTTGGGCGGTGACGTCGGTCTCCCAGGCAATTCCTTCCATACGGCCGGCATGGATGGAAAGCCAGCTGTCGACGATGGCGCGGGCAGCCGCCGCGCTGCGTTCCGTCTTGTGCGCCCGCATGTGCCGCAGCCAGCCGAAGCTGTGCAAGCGGGTCGCAAAGGGCCGCGAGGGCAGGGTAAAGGTGAAGGGCGATTTGCCGTTCGTTTCCAGCATGCGCCCGGCCAGAAGGAAACGTCCGTTGAGAATTTCGTCGGCCACATGCGAATCGATGCCGCGAAGATCGGTCGGGGCGACGATCAGGCGCTCGGGTGGTTTGATCGAATGGCGAATGAGCTTCAGGCGCAGCAACGCGACGCGGCGCAAGGCGCGCCGCCAAGCTTCCCGAACATACATGCTCGCAAAACGCCGACCGGACTGCATATTCTATTGTCTATTGACCCTCGTGGTTAAGAATAGGTGAAAAGCAGCCGATTTCATCGTCCACAATGAATTAATTCGTGACAACGTTCGAATATGCGAAAATTAGTGCATGTCATTCGAGGACATTCCGCGGTTTCGCAAAGAATGACGGACGCGCTGCGAGGATGTAGTGACGGGGATTCGGACGACGTTTGTGGGTTTCAGTCAGGTCGTTCGCCGCAGCACCGCCGCGTAAAAGCCATCGAGGCCGGAGGCGATGCCCTCCGGCATTTTCAGCATGGTCGGAAGCGTGCGGAATTCGCCGAGCGGCGTGATCGCCGCTTCGAGGCCGGGCCAGTCGCCGGCGCTGATCGGCACGCGCTCGATTGCATCCGTATCGGAAAGAATGCGGGCGATCACCTCCTCGCCCTCGGCGGGATCGAGCGAGCAGTTCGAAAACACCAGCGTACCGCCGGGCTTCAGCAAGGTCAGCGCATGACGCAGCAGCCGCTCCTGCAGCGCCGCCAGCCTCGCGATATCATCCGGCCCCTTGGTCCACAGCACATCGGGGTGCCGGCGCGTCGTGCCGGTGGAAGAGCAGGGGGCGTCGAGCAGGATCGCATCGAAGCCCTCCGTCGGCTTGAATGTCGTCAGGTCTGTCGCAACTGTTTCTGCCTTCAGGCCAAGCCGGTCGAGATTCGACCGCAGCCGTTTTAGCCGGCTTTCCGACTGATCGAGTGCGGTCACCGCACCGCCGGCAAGGATGAGCTGCGCTGTCTTGCCGCCGGGCGCAGCACAAAGATCGGCGACACGTTTGCCCGAGAGATCGCCGAAAAGCCTGGCCGGGATGCTTGCCGCCGCATCCTGCACCCACCACCCACCATCGTCGAAGCCCTCGAGCGAAGGAATGCCGCCGTCAAAGGCGGCCAACCGCACGCCGCCCGTCGGCAGGGCAACGCCGTTCAGCCTTTTCGCCCAGGCTTCGGCGTCGGATTTGACGGTCAAATCGATCGCCGCAGGCTCGAGCTGCGATTGCGAGATCGCCAGCGCCGCGTCGCGGCCATAGGCCTTTTCCAGCCGTGTGAGGAACCAGCCCGGCATCGGCGGCACCTTGGCGATCTCCTCCAGCACCTCGTCCTTTTCACGGCCGAGCCGGCGCAACACCGCGTTGACCAGCTTCGCAAAGCGGCGATTACGCGGATCCTGGTTGGCCTGCTCGACTGCAAGATCGACGGCCGAATGATCCGGCACGTCGAGATAGAGGATCTGAGCAGCCGCGATTGCCAGAACATGGTGCAAGGCGCGCGCGCCCTCCGGTAGCGGCGATTCCAGCAGCGAGGCAATTGCAGCGTCGATGCGCGGCAGATGGCGCAGCGTCGTATTCAGAATGGCGCGGACAAGAGCGCGATCGCTCTCGCCAAGCGCCTTATAGGCCGGATTGCCATGTTCATGGTCGAGAGCGCCATCGAGCGGCAGCTTGCGGTCGACGACGGCAGCCAAGATTTTTGCTGCCGTCGCCCGGGCCTGCAGGCCCGGCTTGGTTGGCGCCGATCGGTCAGCGAAAGGTTTCTGTTTCCGGAATGGCTTTTTCGTGCCGTCTGAATTCAAGACCACGGACCTTTTGGCGGTTGCGAACCACCGCGACCCGTATTCGGAACAGAGCGCGATTTGCGCGACGGATTAGCAGCACGCACCGGTCCCGTCGAGACATTCATGCCGCTTTGCGCCATCTCCTGCAGCGCGGCAATACGGTTTTCCGTGTTCGGGTGGGTGGAAAACAGATTGTCCATGCGTTCGCCGGAGAGCGGATTGATGATGAACATATGGGCCGTCGCCGGATTGCGCTCGGCATCCTCATTCGGCACATGGGCCGCGCCGCGGGCGATCTTTCCAAGTGCGGAAGCGAGCCAGAGCGGATTGCCGCAGATTTCGGCGCCGCGGCGATCGGCCGAATATTCGCGCGTGCGGCTGATCGCCATCTGCACCAGCATGGCGGCGAGCGGTGCGACGATCATGGCGACGAGGACGCCGATGAAACCGAGTGGATTATTGTTGTTGTCGCGGTTGCCGCCGAAGAAGAAGGCGAAGTTGCCGAGCATCGAGATCGCGCCGGCAAGCGTTGCCGTGATCGTCATCGTCAGCGTGTCGCGGTTCTGGATATGGGCGAGCTCATGCGCCATCACGCCTGCGACCTCCTCGGGAGACAAGGCAGCAAGCAGGCCGGTCGAGGCGGCGACGGCGGCATTTTCGGGATTGCGGCCGGTGGCGAAGGCATTCGGTTGCGGGCTGTCGTAGAGATAGACCTTCGGCATCGGCAGACCGGCATTACGGGCGAGATCGCGCACGATCGCAAAGAATTCCGGCGCATTGCGTTCGTCGATCTGCTGCGCTCGATAGGCCGCAAGCACCATGCGATCGGAGTTCCAATAGGAGAAGAAATTCATGCCGGCCGCAATGAGAAAGGCGATCATCATGCCGCCCCGACCGCCGATCAGAAAGCCGACGAACATGAAAAGCGCCGTCATGAAGGCAAGCAACATGGCAGTGCGAACGAGGTTCATTGCGAATCTCCAACTCCGATTTCGGCGTCGCAAGCTTTCAATCCCGGCGACCGCGCATTATGATTTGGTTATCCACCCGCCATTTTCAATATTTCCGGCAGGACAAGGCCATGCAGAAAGCCGATAACGACAATAGCCAAACGCCGACGGCCGAGGGATCGGAGCCGCCGCGCAAGGTGCTGTCCCCGGCGGCCCAACGTGCGCTTGCCGAGGCTGAAGAACGACGGAAAAACCGGAAGCCGTTGGAGCTGCCACCTGAGATCGGCGGCCGCGGCGGCGCCGAGCCTGCGCGCTTCGGCGATTACGAGATCAACGGCCGGGCGATCGATTTTTGATTCGACGCCGGGAGCCAGAGCGCCACTCAAAAGCAACGGCATTTCCCGCGCGGAAAATAAGACCGCTCCAAAGGAGCGCTTCAGGCTGCTGCCAAACCCCTGCAAACCCCGCGACGTCATCCTCGGCCTTGTGCCGAGGATCTACCCACGTCCAATTAGGCATCTGAAAATAAATGCTTTCCTGTCAAACAATTGCAGTGGTCAGATGCTCGGCACAAGGCCGAGCATGACGGTGGAGACTTTGTCAACAAACTGAGGCCGCTCCAACAAGAGGGAACGGCCTTGTTGTCTAAGCGGTCGCCT
>NZ_JBXSOL010000046.1:0-29781 GCF_057784555.1 Rhizobium sp. CNPSo 3670 | reverse complement strand
GCTGCCTCTCTCGATCCGGGCGTCCGCCGTGAGTTCGCCGTCGTCAGCAAGGCGCTTGACGAGCGCTTCGGGCGCAATGCCATCATCCGCGGCGACAAGGATCTCATCAACCATGTGCCAGAGGCGCAGCGCCAGGCCTTCGCGGCGATGCAGGAGAGGCTGAAGGTCCTGCAGCAGACCGTCCGCGCGGAAAGCAGTCAGCAGATCCTCGCGGAACGGCGTCAGCGGGCGGTCAACCGCGGCCGCGGGATTGATCCCTAAAGGCGATCGGAGGAGCGAAAGAGCAGCCATTAATGAGTGAGCCAGACGACGCGGCTTTCAGCGGCGAGATTGTAAAGACATCGCGTCAATGCTCCATCTTTGTCGTTACAGACTGGCTGCTCGCAGATCTCGCAGTCGAGACGGAATGTCAACGCGTGGCAGCGCAGACCGATCTAAATGAGCTATCGCCTTCGCGATACTCGACTGCCATGACATTTCATAAGCCCTCACCAGTGGAACAATAGGCTTTGGACGCTTGGCGCAGCGCGCAAGCTGTCGAAACAGGCGGCTATGACAGCCACGGTTGCCTCGGAGGAGGCGCCTGGTCCAACTGCTGATCGCCAAGGTGCCGCCGATCTTGGTCTCGATAGATGAGCTCGCGCAGACCGCGTCGGCAGCTAGCGCCGACCGCCACGTGATGATCGACCAAAGGTTCAAAGGTCGGGCAGCGCAAGGCGGACAGCACTCTTATAAAGCCGGTATGGGAGGTCCCGCAAGCTGGCCCTCCAGTCGAAGTCGAGCGGGTGAGACGTTGCTCATTGGCTATCAACGGTCGCTTATGGCCGTCTTAAGTATCTAGGGCCGTCCCAACCCTTTCGACATCGAGATGGCGGAACACCCGCACCCAAAACTTGAAGTCACCTGCACGGCCGTCGGAGCGCGCGCAAAGCGCGCACCATGCTGCAGCGGTTTTCGCATGTCCTCCGTATAATGAGCGGGCGGCAACGCTTGCATCCTCTACATCGGTGTCACTCCACAAGTCGGGTGCTGCTGCGATGCAGCTGGCCGGATACTGTTCGAAAAAGTCGTGCATGCGGAAAGCCCCGTTACCGTCCGGGAACAGGTCGCTAAAAATACGCCGGACGTTGATCCCATCGAATGGGCCACGATCACGTGCCGTCCCTGGCAAATAGACACTTTAGCGTCAAACTCTCTTCGCACACTCAACATTATGTTGTAACAAAAGCAAAAGGCAAGCTATAAAAATACGCGTTAAACGCGCGTACTCGTGCCGGTTTGTCTCGGAAACAAGGTGAGGCGGGAGGATCGAGGCCAAATATGGGGCATTCTAGTGGCATTGTTGTCGTATCAAAATTGTCAGGAAGAATCATATCCGCTGGCAGGGGCAGCCAATGAGCGAACTTTTAGTGATCGTATCGAGAGATGCCGACTACTATCTGATGCTCTCCTACATTCTGAAGGAAGCCGGTTATAGGCCAACGCTCGTCGACGTTCCCAGCGAAGCCGTGGCGATCGCCGAAGAGGGTGAGGCTGCAGCCATCATCGTCGACTGCCAGCCCGGTTCGCACAGTCTGGCCAATATCGCGACCGGCCTGAAGGAAAGAGACCTTACCAGCGACATCACGCTGATCGCGCTCGTCGCCGAAAAAGCTGCATACCTCGACATTCTGAAGGCAAATGTCGATGAGAGTTTCACAAGGCCGATGCCGCCGGAGCGGCTTCTCTCATACCTTCACAGCACGATTGGCAATCCCGGTGATAAAGCGACAAAACGCCTCGTCTCAATGTCTGACGAAATGACGTTGGACGTCGGCGCCCGGCGTGTCCTGGTACGGGGTGCACCCGTCAATCTCAGCCCAATCGAGTTCCGCTTGCTGAGCGCCCTTATGACTGATGCAGGACGCGTTTTCAGCCGTGCCGAACTGATAGGCATTGCCTGGCCGCAGAGAGCATTCGTCGAGCCACGGACAGTTGATGTTCATATCGGCCGCCTGCGACGGGCGTTGAAGCGTGTCCTTGGCCGCGATGTAATCCGCACGGTGCCAAAGGTAGGATATGCGATTGACATCGTCTGAGGCATTTGAACCTCGTCACCTTCACATCGTCACCGGAATTTCCCCAAAACTTGCTGCCGTGTTCGTTGTGTGAACGAAAGATTCCCGATTAGCGTGTGGTGCATCCAAAATTGGGAGTACAACATGCAAGAGGCCGTTTCCGGCGCCGGGTCGCCGACCTTCTCCTACAGAAACACCGCCAGCCTGGTCAGGCATGCCGGTCCTCACTTTGCCGCAGCCCATCTCGACGGATTGATGGCACTTTACGTCCAGCCGAGAGATGGCAGAGCGGTGAGCCTGCCGCTACCCGAGGGACGGTCGGAGCGCGTTGTCGACTTCGTTCGCTGCTCGTATCTCGGGCTGGACAATCATCCTTCAATCGTCGAGGGAGCAGTTGAGACCGTTCGCCGGTACGGGACCTTACACTGGTCCTGCGCCCGCACACGGCTCAACTTTGCAGTTCTCGGAGACCTCGAGGATGCCCTCTCTGACCTCTTCGAGGCGAGGGTGATCACCTACACAACGGTGCTCGCGGCGAATCTGAGCGCCCTTCCGCTGATTGCGTCCGGAGTCCTGACCGGCGGCAAAAAGCCGATCATGGTCTTCGACCGCCTCGCCCATGCGACGCTCGCCTTCAACAAGCCTGTCGTCGCCGAAGAATGCGATGTCCGCACAGTCGGTCACAATGATCTTCAGGCGCTCGAGGATATTTGCCGTCAGAATGATACTGTCGCCTTTGTATGTGACGGTGTCTATTCCATGGGTGGCTGCGCGCCAATAAAAGAATTGCGGGCGCTTCAGGAGCGATACGGCCTCTTCCTTTATATCGATGATGCTCACGGGATATCAATCTTCGGCGAAAAGGGCGAAGGTTTTGCGCGATCGCAAATGACAGGGGGCCTCGGTGAGCGCATGATAATCGCAGCGTCGCTCGGCAAGGGCTTCGGGGCTTCAGGCGGCATGCTCATGCTGGCAACTGCGTTCCAGGAAGAGATCTTTAGGCGCTTCGCTCTCGCGCATGCCTTTTCGGCCTCGATCAATGTCGCAGCAATTGGTGCCGCCCTTGCTTCCCAGGCGATTCATCGCACTCCGGAACTCGGCGTACGGCAGCGGGCGCTCGCTGAATACATTTCCCTTTTTGACGAACTTGTGCCGACCGCACAGGCGGGATCCCGACTGCCCATCCGGACGGTTGTCGTCGGTGATGAGCTCGCAGCAATCGGTGCAGCGAGAGTGGTGCTGGACGCCGGTTACTATACATCGGCCATTTTCTTCCCGACGGTCGCCAAGGGAAGGGCAGGTCTGCGGATATGTCCGACCTCCAGTCACACGGCAATCGAAGTGCGCGACGTCGCGGCAGCCATCAATCGTGCCATCAAGGGCTAATCATGGGCCTTCGCGGCCCCGGGCGCTCTCGCCCGGGGGCGGCTCGTTATCGGATCCAAGCGTTCCATCGCTCAAGCATCATCGCGGCATTTTCATTGATCCATTTGGCGTCCGGAACGACGATGTGATCCCTGATGTCCTCGTCGCTCGGCAGTGCTGCACGTGCGTCCGGAGACATCAGTCCGATCGCGTCGCGGCTTGGCGGGGTGCAGAGGAGTTCCTCGCAGACCTTTGCCTGCGTCGTCGGATGATCAAGCCAGTAGCCGATCAGCTTCTCGGCGTTAGCGCGGTTCGGCGCGCCCTTGATGATCGTCAGGCGATCACCGACGAGAAACGATGCCTGCTTGGACCAGGCAATCTGGCGCCCTTCCGCTCTCAGCGTGTTTGCGCGCGTCAACCAGATTTGCCCGATGCTATAGTCTCCATTGCGAAAACCCTGAACGCTCTGATCACCCGTCTTCCACCAGAGTGATATCGCGGGGCGGATCTCGTCGAGCTTCCTGAGTGCGCGGTCGATGTCGAGCGGGAAAAGTTTGTCACGTGGAACACCATCGGCCAATAGCGCTGCAGCCATAACGCGCCACGGGTCATCGAAATTCGGAAATGCGCGGCCACCGGGAAATCTAGCCTGGTCCCACATATCGGCCCAGCTTGATGGATTTCCCGCCTTGAAGCCGGTGGGGTCGTAGGCCATGAGCGTTGCGGTCGAGAAAAGCCTCGCTCCTGAACTGATGCAGGCATCCTCGACCATATCTGGCCGGGCGCGAAAGGGCTCGCAAAAATTGCTCAGGTCTTCAGAATTGAGCCGATGCGTTTCGGCACTCGCCTGGACCTCACCGTCAGGGTACAGGTCCCACGTCACATTGCCGGTCTTGACCATGGCAGCAGCTTTCGCCCGCATCTCCGCATTTGTCGCTGCGACAGAAACGACCTTGATGCCGGTCTCTTGCGTGAATGGTTCGAACCAGAATTTTCTGAGTGCTGCATCGTAGGCCCCGCCTGTCGTCGCAATGACCACCTGCTCCTCCGCTTGCGCCACCCCCAAACTGCCAAGCATAAGGCAGGCGGCAAGCAGGAAAGGCTTCATCTCAGTTCTTTTTTTCATCGCGTGTTCCTCTGTCCGGATGAGATGGCCACGTTAGTCCTCCCCGCGGCCGACAAGGAGATGGACGGAGCCCATGAGGACGAGCGATGTCGCAACGAGCAGCGTCGAAACCGATGCGATAACCGGGGTAAGGTTGAAATCGATGTCCTCGAACATTTTGCGGCTGATCGTCTTGCCGCCGGTATCTGAAATGAAAAATGCGACCGTTGCCTCGTCGAAAGATGCCAGAAAGGCAAAGACAGCCGCCGCTGCCACCGAAGGCGCGATGTTTGGTAGGACAATGTTGAAGAAGGCACGCGTCCGGTTTGCGCCGCAACTCAATGCGGCAAGTTCAAGTGATGGGTCGAAACGTTCAAGCGCCGCTGACACGGTGATGATGACGTAGGGTACTGAGAGCACGGTGTGCGCGACCAAGAAGCCAACAAAATTGCCAGTCAGGCCGAGCGGCGAGAAAATCAGGTAAAGAGCAACGCCGAAGACCACATGGGGGACTATCATTGGGCTGAGCGACAGCGCCTGCAGAAGCGCTTTTCCCGGCAGATTGCCGCGAACGAGTCCTATGGCCGCCATTGTTCCGACTGCCGTCGAAGCGACCGTCGTCGACAGCGCAATCTTGAGGCTGAAGATCGTTGCTGCTCGCCAGTCCGGATCGGAAAGAAATTCGCTGTACCAGCGAAGTGTCAGGCCCTTCGGCGGGAGCTCGATATAGCTGCTATCATTCAGCGAAATCGGGATAACCAACAGCGTCGGCAGCACCAGGAAGAACAGGATTGCGCCGATGAGGAAGCCGCCGAGAAGCTGCAAGACTGCCTTGCCATAAGGTCGATGGCTGCTGTTTACTCGAGAGGTGGTAGGCGATGTGGTGGCTGCGGGCTCAGTTGACACTGTTCATTCCTTTGCTGATGGAAAGGGCCTTGCGAAACGCAAGGACAAAGACGAGCGTCGTCGTAAGAAGGACCGTCGCGAGCGCTGCGGCGAATGGCCAGTCAAGCAGGACGATAGTTTGCTGGCCGATCAGCGTTGCCATCATCAACGCTCCCGGTCCGCCAACGAGTGCCGGCGTGATATAAAAACCGATCGCCAGAATGAAGCACATGACGCAGCCGGCAAAAATTCCCGGCAGGCTGAGCGGCAAGGTCACACGTATGAAGGCGCGCATGGGGCCGGCCCCCAGGTTCCGGGCGGCTTGGATATATTCGGCTGGAATAGTGCGAAGAGCATTGCAGATCGGCAGGATCATGAAGGGCATCAGCACATGTGTCATCGCGAGGATGACGGCGCCCTCGGTATAGAGAAGCTTCAAAGGGCTGGCGATGACGCCGGTTTCGATGAGCAAGCCATTGACGATACCGCTTCGCTGCAGCAGCACGATCCAGGCGTAGGATCGCACCAGCACTGAGGTCCAGAGCGGCACGAACACCGCCGCCGCAACAATCAATGCGGTCCTGCCTTTGGCGCGCGCCATGAGAAGGGCGACGGGATAGCCAAGCAGCAGGCTCGCAACAGTGACAATCGCGCCCATCTGCAGCGTGCGAAGCAGAACTTCGAGGTAGAGCGGCTCGCTTATTATTCGTTCGTAATATTCGAGCGTGAGTTCAGGCGCCATGACGCTCAATGAGATCAATCGGCCGATCGGATAGACGAAGCCCGCGGCGAGCAGGAGGGTCAGCGGCGCAATGAGAACGAGCGTCAGCGCATGCGAATAGCGGCGGGCCGAGTGCGAGAATAGCCAGCTTGCTGGAGCGATTGGTGCAAGCGCCAGATTGTCGGCGGTCATGGTCATCTTACGCCTCCACATCGGCAAAGAGCCGCAGGCCATCCTGTTCGGCAATGACATCCACGGGCGTGCCCTTTACAAAGGGTGCTTGCATTCCATCGGCAGGTATCTGCACCTGGACGATCTCCCGACTTCCAAAGTCGGTGCGAACGAGATGAAGGTTGAAGGAGCCTGCAAAAACGGAGGCTTCGATCCGCCCGGGAAGGACGTTCTTTCCGCCCGCGCCGCGCGCTGCAAGGCCCAAGCGCTCAGGCCGAAGCGCCAGGCGAACACGACTACCAATTCTTGCCGCACGGTCGTAACCGGACACAGCGCCCGGTGTATGAACTACCACGTCCTCGCCCAGCTTGATTGCCTGACTGCCGGCGGTCTCGCCCAGGAACTCTCCGGTGAGAAAGTTCATCTTGCCGATGAAATCCGCGACAAATGCAGTTTCCGGGTTTCGGTAAATGTCTGCGGGGGTTCCGAGTTGTGCGATTTGCCCACTTGCCATAACTGCGATCCGGTCGGACATGGTCAACGCTTCCTCCTGATCGTGGGTCACGTAGATGACAGTCGCCCCCAGGCGCTCCTGCAACTGCTTGATCTCGATCTGCATGGATTCACGCAGCTTCTTGTCGAGAGCGCCGAGCGGCTCGTCCATCAGGAGAACTGGGGGCTCGAATACAATTGCACGCGCGACCGCCACTCTTTGTTGCTGCCCTCCGGACAATTCGTGCGGATAGCGTCTGGCGTAGCCGGGAAGCTGGACGAGGTCGAGCGCCCGGCTTACGCGTTCGGCTCGAAGATCCTTGCGAATGCCACGCATCTTCAGCGGAAATGCAATGTTTTCGGCGATGGTCAGATGCGGGAACAAGGCGTAGCGCTGAAAAACCATCCCGATGTTGCGGCGATCAGGTGAGACGGCCGTCACATCGCGCCCGCCAATGATCAGGCGTCCGGCAGACGGGCTCTCGAACCCGGCAATCATCGTCAGCAGCGTTGTCTTGCCCGATCCGGATGGTCCGAGAATCGACAGGAATTCGCCTGCCGGAATGTCCAAGGTGACGTCACATACGGCAGTCTGGCTGCCGTAGGCTTTCCATATGCTATCAATGAAAACAGGCGCACCAATCAAAATGATGTCTCCTCCAGTTTGCGCGCTGGGACGCGCGTTGAAAAATTCCCGGCGCGTGCGTGCGGCCGGGGCTGTGGGTGCTACGCCGAAAGGATCGGCGGCTTTTGCGGGTATGCGTTCCGCAGCCCTAACGTTGCGGATGTTCACGATACCGTTATGCTGTCACATTACGTTGACGCTTCTTAGAGATATTATTTTTGTTGCAACAAAATTGTGACGATGTCAACGCATGGGGGTCGAAAATGAACAACAATGCAACCACAGGGGATTCGTCGGCCTCGGACGAGCAGTCCGGGCGCCTGAGTGACTTCGCCTATTCATCCATCAAGGAGCAACTCACGCGCGGCACGTACAAGCCTGGCCATAAGCTGCCGATCCGCTCGGTGGCCGAAATGCTGAACATTGGCTCAACGCCGGCGCGCGAGGCGCTCAACAGGCTGGTCTTCGAGGGCGCGCTCGTCATGGCGGGACCAAAGACGGTTATCGTGCCGCATCTCGATCTTGCCGCCCTATACGAGGTTACGCAGATGCGGCTGGCGCTGGAAGGATTGGCGACAGAACAAGGCGCGCTCCGCGCGACTGACAACGTCGTCGACAAGTTATTGGCGCTGCAGGACAAAATAACATTGTCCCTGGAGGAAAGACGCTATTCCGATGCGCTGCACGACAACAAGGAATTCCACTTCACAATCTATCGTCTTTGCGAGATGCCGCACCTTCTTTCGACTATCGAGGCCCTGTGGTTAAGGGTGGGCGCCTCCTTCCACGACCTTTATCCCGAATTCGCGGAAGCAAAATACGGCGTGCGCAACCACATGGCTGCGATAGAGGGATTGGTGGACAAAGATCCATCTGCAGTTCGTGCGGCGATGGAAAGCGACATCCGGGACGGCTACCGCCGCTTGAAGAAAGCGGCGCAGGAGCGCCTGAAGCGGCAATAGCACTGGTCGCAGCATTTTTTTGTTGCAACTTCTTCGAGTTCATGATTTTTGTTACAACAAAATTGTGAAAGGTCGTGTGGCGACCCGCGTTGACCGGAGAGGATCCCAATGTTTCATCCAGACTTATCGCGCAGCGGCAGGGTTTTCTCCCGGTCGCGGTCAGAACATTTCTTCAAAAGGGGGCGCCAGGTTTTTCCAACTGGAATAACGCGGGTCACGGTGGATCACGAGCCGAGCCCGCTTTACATCGCCCGCGGTGAGGGAGCCTATCTCATCGATGTCGATGGCAACCGGCTCCTCGATCTCAACAATAATTTCACGACGCTGATCCATGGCCACGGTTTCCTTCCCGTTGCAGACGCGGTCGCGGATCTTCTTCATCGCGGAACTTGCTTCTCCAACCCAACCGAGCACGAGATCACCCTTGCTGAGCTTCTGATCCAGCGCATTCCAGCGGTCGAACATATTCGCTTCGTCAACAGCGGGACGGAGGCTGTGATGTTTGCGATCAAGGCGGCCCGCGCGTTCACCTGCCGGCCAGGCGTCGCACGCATCGAAGGCGCCTATCACGGCGCTTATGATTGGGCCGAAACGGGGCAAGCTGTATCGCCGGCCATTTGGAACGACGCGCAGCGGTCGCCAGCTGTACCCGCCTATCGTGGCATGCCGCCCGCGGTTGGCGAAGAGGTGACCGTCATCCGTTTCAACGACGTCGAAGATCTCGAGCGCCGGATTGTTTCCGCAGCTCCTTCGCTCGCCTGTATCCTCATCGATCCGATGCCGAGCCGCGCCGGACTGATTGCGCCTGAACCGAGTTTCCTTGCTGCCGTTGGTGCGATCGCCAGGCAACACGGCATTCTTGTCGTTGCCGATGAAGTTCTCAATCTTCGACAGTCCTTTATGGGCGCTTCGGCCCGCTACGGTTTGCAGCCCGACCTGATCGCCGCAGGGAAGATCATCGGCGGAGGTTTTCCGGTCGGGGCAATTGGTGGGCGCAAGGAAGTCATGCGCGTCTTCGCGAGCGACAGCGGCAAGCCGCTGCTTCCGCAGGGAGGCACGTTTTCGGCAAATCCGGTATCGATGGTCGCGGGGCGGGTCGCCATGGAGGCCATGACAGAGACCGCATTCGCTTCGCTCGAGAGCCTTGGCGACAGCATTCGGGCCGGTCTTCGCAGGGAGATCGAGCGTCGAGGCGCAGCCTTCAGCGTAACAGGGGCCGCATCATTGTTTCGCATTCATCCGAAGAGCAAGGCGCCAACAGATTTCCGCGAGGCTTATCTCGAGCCCGCAGAGGCGGAATTGATGGCTCGGCTCTCGCGGCACTTTCTCCAGTGCGGCATCCTGCTGCCCAATGGAGCTGCGGCGTGCCTATCGACGGCAATGACGACGGCTGACGCGGACGCGGTCGTTTCAGCCTTCGCAGACTTCCTTTCAACCCTTGAAGCAAATCCAACAGAAGCAGGCATGTAACCATGGCAACTGATGTTTTCACCGTCGCCGAACGTATTGCGCATTCTCTCAAGAGACACAACGTCACCCATATCTTCGCTCAAAGCCTGCCTTCTGCGGTGATCCTCGCCGCCGAAGCAATCGGCATCCGTCAGGTCGCCTACCGGCAAGAAAACATGGGAGGGACCATGGCTGATGGCTATGCGCGTCTCTCCGGTAAGGTCGGCGTCGTCGCAGCACAAAACGGACCCGCCGCAACGCTTCTCGTTCCCCCGCTGGCCGAAGCGCTTAAGGCCAGCGTACCGATTGTCGCCCTTGTCCAGGACGTTGAACGAGACCATGCGGATCGCAATGCATTCCAGGAACTCGACCATCTCGCCCTGTTCCAATCCTGCACGAAATGGGTGCGCAAGGTGATCGTTGCGGAACGCGTCGACGATTACGTCGACGCTGCCTTCACGGCAGCGGTGTCGGGACGACCAGGACCGGTCGCGCTACTGCTTCCCGCGGACCTGTTGCGAGAGAAGATTGCGCCGTCAGCATTTCGGCGCGAGGCGGCCCTCGGCCATTGGCCGCTTGATCGATCGCGTCCACGCGATAGCGACATCGAACGGGCAGCATCGATGATTGCGGCAGCTCAAGCACCCATCATTATCGCCGGAGGCGGCGTTCATGCAAGCCGCGCCGCCGGCGAACTCTCGGCACTACAGGACGAGGCCTCGCTTCCCGTCATCACGACAAACATGGGCAAAGGTGCGGTCGACGAATTCCATCCCCTTTCGGCAGGGGTTCTGGGCGCACTCGTTGGACCAAGGTCACTCGGACGCCGCACGATTGCGCTGGTCGAAGAAGCAGACCTCGTCATCCTGGTCGGGACGCGAACCAACCAGAATGGCACGGATAGCTGGCGTCAAATTCCCCGCTCCGCCTCCGTCATCCACGTCGATGTCGATCCCTCCGAAATCGGACGCACCTATGAGGCGGTCAGGTTGACCGGCGATGCCGCCGAAACCATCGGCGCGCTCCGCGGGGCACTTGCTGGCCGCGATCTTTCTTATCGCGCATCGAAGCGCAACGACGTGGCTTCTCGTATAACCGGGTTCTGGCACGCGTTCGACACGGAACGGCAATCCGTTGCCCGTTCGGACGCCAGTCCCATCCGACCTGAACGGATCATGTTCGAACTTCAACGGGTGCTAACGGCTGATGCGACTGTCGTCGCTGACGCCAGCTACTCGTCCATGTGGGTTGCCGGCCAACTGAGGGCGCTTTCGCCGGGCATGCGTTTCATCTCGCCGCGAGGCCTTGCTGGACTTGGGTGGGGCGTGCCACTTGCACTCGGCGCCAAGGCTGCGAGACCGGACAAGCCGGTGGTGGCTGTCGTGGGGGATGGCGGCTTCGCCCATAGCTGGGCGGAACTTGAGACGATGGTGCGGAGCAAGCTGCCCGTCCTGATCATCGTCTTGAATAACGGCGTCCTCGGCTTTCAGCGTGACGCGGAAACTGTCAAATTTGGCAGCTTCACCACAGCCTGCAACTTTGCTGATGTCGACCATCAGAAAATTGCCGAAGCCTGCGGCTGCCCGGCAGTCCGCATTTTCGATCCCGCCGATCTTCCCCGATACCTCGAACTTGGCCTGTCAGGGGATGGCCCCCTGCTGATGGAAGTTATGACCGAGGCTGGCGCGCATCCGCCGCTTTCGTTGTTCGCTGCAATGGATCAAGCGGCATGAACGCAGCTGGCAGCGCAAGGGTTGCGGTCATCAGCGGCGGCACGACGGGGATCGGTCTTGCCACCGCGTTTCGTCTGCTCAACGCCGGTCATAGAGTCGCCGTCTTCAGCCATGGCGAGGCAAGCGTCACGGCCGCGGGCGCGGCACTTGCCCGCGCTTTCGGATCGGGAATGTCGCTTGCACGACAGGTTGATATCCGAGAGCCGGCGGCCATCGAAGATTTCTTTCGTGAGGTCGCTGGTTTCTTTGGGGCCCCTGAAATTCTCGTCTGCAATGCCGGAATTTCGCCCAAAGGCCTCGACGGGCCTCCTGATGTCTCCAACCTTTCCCTTGAAGAGTGGAACGACGTCCTCACTGTCAATTTGACGGGTTCGATGTTGTGCTGCCAGGCGGTTCTGCCGGCTATGAAGGAGAAAGGCTATGGCCGCATCATTTTCGTGGGATCTCTCGCTGGCCGGACGAGACCACGAATTGCCGGAGCGAGTTATGTTGCATCGAAAGCGGCCCTTTCAGGGTTATCCCGCGTGTTGGTCTCCCAATACGCTCCATACGGCATAACATCGAATGTCGTGGCGCCGGGTCGCATCCTGACGCCATTGACCGGATCCCCGGAAACCAAGACCAACATCGACGCCCTCACTCGTATTCCGACCGGGCGACTTGGTGAACCGGACGAAGTCGCTGCCGTTATCGCGTTCCTCGCGACGGAAGATGCCGGGTTCGTCAATGGAGCCATCATCGATGTGAACGGCGGCGAGTTTGCGCCGAGTTGAGGCTGGCCGCTCATTTAAACGACGCAGAGGCGATCAATATGACCGCTGTCATTCTGGTTTGCTCGCAGGATGCCGAACTGTATCTCCTGCTCGCGCATATTCTGCACTGTGAAGGTTTCGAGGCTCGGCTGGCGCCAAGTGAAGACGACGCCATGGAGGCCTGCACATCAGCAGCGATTTCCGCAGTCCTCTTGGATTGTAGAAGCTGGCCGAGCGATGTTGCGCCCATATGTGCGCTGTTCAAGGGGGCCGGAGTTCCCGTTGGGGCGCTCATCGGCGGTGATATGGGTGCACAGCACTTGCAATTGATCAGGGCGGGCCTTGAAGACGTCATCACGCGACCCTTGTCGCCGGGAAAGCTTCTTGCCTTTCTGAATAACATAAGGGCGCAGCCGGAGCCTGCGACATCGTCAAGTTTTGTGATCCCTGCCGATTTGGTCATCGAGCATCGCAATGTCGTTGTCGCAGGGCAAAGAATAAACCTTGCGCCGATGGAGGCGCGCATTCTCAAATTCTTGTTGGAAAGGCAAGGGCAAATCAGCAGCCGGGAGCAACTCATTGAGGCCGTCTGGCCCAATCCGGGGGCGGTGGACCGGCGGACAGTCGACGTGCATATCGGCCGCCTTCGAAGAGCGGTCGCGGGACTTCGGAACCTACGGGTACGGACCGTCTACGGTGTAGGCTATGCCGTCGAGTTTCGCGGAGCCTGAAGGCTCATCTCGTGTCACCATGATGGTTTTGAGAATACGAAGGCGGTGCTCCTAGGTGGCGAGATTTCGAAGGCTTTGCAGATGAACTGCCAAATGCACTAGCTTGGAAGCTGAGTGGACTTAAGTGACGTCTGACTCCAAGTCCGGTCACGAGGTTAGCCGCCGTTCCCCCTGAGCCTATCCAAGTGCTCGGAGCAAACGGTCTTGACGAGCTCAAGCAACAAAGCCGTTTGCTCCGCCAGCCATCCTAGAGCCTCTTCGCTGATCTCGAAATGCTTTGAGTATCGAGCTTTCACATATGCTTCGTTCAGCGTGTTGAACCAGGCGCGCTCCCGATGCTGATCGCGAGGAAATACCTCAACCAGCCGTCGGTCCTGCTCTTCGGCGAGTGAGCGGAGGAATTTGATGTTGTGCGACGGCGGGCCATAGTTTGTGAGTGTTAGCAGCACACAGGAGTAGGCCTGCTCGATGGATTGATGCAGCTCGAATGCGGCCACACGAAATTGCTGTTCTCCGGCATAGAACCGGAATCCTTTTAGGAACGTATTCGCCAGCGAATTGCGATCCTCGTAATGTTCTTTCGCGATCCGCAGCCGATCGGCCGACGAGAGCGGCTTCGGTTCCGCAAGCGGTTCATCATCGAGCTCATAGAGAACGATGCCTTCCTTGCGGATATCGGAGAAGAAATATTGCCCTTCCTTGAGGTATGTGTTCACCTCACGCCTGGAATGCACGATGAAGCTCACCGGCGTTTCGATCGTCTTGTCATGGATCAGCCGGTCGGCGGCTTTGTGCCAGTACTCGGCGAAGTCACAGAGTTTGCGGTTGTTGACGATGATCAGCAGATCGAAGTCCGAGCGGTAACCCTTCATCGTGAATGGCTCATCCACCCAACCGCCCTTGGCGTAGGAGCCGAACAGAATGATCTTTAAGATGCGTCCACGCTTTTTGAATTCCGCAGTACCGTCCTTTAGCGCGTCTTCGAACTCCTCGTGGAGGATTTCCAGAACACGGCCAATCTCGCGCTGTTTGCGAAGGGGGATATGATCGAGAGACGACTTCATTGTACTATCGGTAGGCGAAAGATCCCGTATCGTCCACCCGCAGTTTTAAGGGTTCCGATGACCGACGATGATTTCGGTAATGATTACTTACCGCAACGCTAAGGTAGATTGCTGGCGGCCTACCGCCCTAATCGCTGTCTGTGTCAGCAGACGCCGGCGGCGTTATGAGCGCGCGATCGTGTCTAAGATCTCCTCCTGGTAATCGAAAATGCTGTCATCTGTTCCAGGGTGGTCATCTCTTTTCGAGACAGCAGCAAGGTACCGTAACGCCTTCTAGCATTGACTTTAACTTTGACCTTTTTTGTTCGTTCATCGCGGACAAAAATTGGTCACAGTAAAGCGCGGGGCCGTCCGCGTCGGTTTTTGCATCACTTTTCCCGCGTCCGATAGAAAGCTTTGTACAGCTATGCCACGCGTTATAAAACGTTCAGTCGCAAGCGTACTTTATACCTCAAAAAGCGGCTTGCCACACTCTAATCGCCATATGAGACGAGCAACGGAGCGTGTGCGTAGGCAAATGCGCGCCAGCGTGTTTCTGTGGCGGAAATGCCGGAACAACAGCGGATTTCCGCCGAGCCACGAAGACCGACATTCGCCCCTCGGAATCAATGACTTCCGATAAGCAGTACTTATCGGAGGCCAGGCGTGTTCCTAGCGCGACCTATCCGGTGACGGACCCTAACTGTCCGATAGCGTCCGTTTAGCAAATCATTTACCATATTTTCAATGTCTTATGATTTGTCGAAACTGCCCATCCCAAGCCTGCTGCGGTGCTGCGGTCCGGGATACCGGGATGCATCGGCTCCTGTGGTCGGTGAACCTGAGCCTCCCGGTCTAGGTGAGCTCGAGCAGCTCCGTCAGAGTACACTGAGTCAAGATACCGTTGGCTGTCGACCGGCAGGCAGTTCAAACTGGGGAAATGTTGCATCACCTAGCCTGGGAAGAGACCGCGTCAATTGACGGCGCCATCCGAAAAATACAACTTTCAAGGTATTTGTAGAGGGCTGATTCGAAAGTGTGGCGTGCATGGTGGAAACTGATAAGCTTGCCTCGGTAAGATCGATTATTGCGCAGAATAAGTCGAGAGACTGCAACGAAGCAGAAACCCGGCACAAGATCATCGATGGGATCATTCACGACTGCCTGGCATGGCCGCGCAATCGGGTGGCGGTAGAAGAGTACATAGCACCGGGGTTTGCCGACTATGTCCTGAAGAAGGCCAACGGTGACGACCTTCTATTCATCGAAGCGAAGAAGGCCGGCGTTTATTTCGATCTCCCGTTCCCCTACGTCGACAGCGAAACCCACTGCTATATGTCGATGTCAAAATTGATGTCGAACGAAAATATTCGCTCAGCGATCAACCAGGTGAAGGGCTATTGCTTCGAAACGGGTTGCGAGTACGCCTGCATTACTAACGGTCACGAGTGGATCTTCTTCAAGACGTTTGAGAAAGGAAAGAGGTTCGAGAACCTTCAAGCCTTCGTCGTCCGGAACCTATCGTTCTTCGACAAGGACTTCACAAAGAGTCAGAAGATGTTTTCTTTCGGTGCCATCTTCGATCATGCGTCACTGAACGAGGCGCTTTCAAGTTCGCCTCCCAAGGACCGTCACATTTACTTCCCCAAGGAGAAAATTCCGTCATACGGCCACAAGATCAATTCGAACCGGTTGGCCGGGACGTTGCGCCCGATCGTAAGTCATTACTTTGGAGTGATAGGTGATGACGATACGGAATTCATGGAGCGTTGCTACGTCTCCCAGAGCGACTATTCTCAGATGTCCGAGGGCATCAATGTCCTGATAGAAGATTCGCTTAGCCCGTACTTCAAGGGTTACGGGGTCAATCAACTCGAGAACACCGGCCGAGGGGGGCAGCTCGGCGGCCGATTGACTAAGAACATCAAGCGCGGCAGGCGTGGCGAGGTTCTCGTGCTTTTCGGCGGAAAGGGCGCCGGTAAGTCGACATTCGTCAAGAGGGTGCTAAGGCATAATCCTCCCCGATGGCTCCGCGAGCATTCGGTCATCGCCATCGTCGATCTCCTTAAGGTGCCCGAGGATCAGGGCGTGATCCGCGAAACGATCTGGTCGAGGCTCGTCGAATCCCTCGATGTCGACGGGCTGCTTCAATCCGCCCGCGACAATCTTCTCAAGGAGCTATTCGCGGACCGCTTTGAGATCGCCCGAAAACAGGACTTGGAAGGATTCGATAAGAAGTCAGAGATCTACAATTCGCGGCTCAACGCTCTTGCTGCTGAATGGAAGCAGGACAAACCATACTGCGCCGCGAGGCTCGCTTCCTACTGGGCATCGAGAGGCAAGGGAGTAATCGTGGTCGTCGACAATACCGATCAGTATTCCCCGGACTTACAAGATTTCTGTTTCACGTCGGCGCAGGAGATCAGCAACCTCTTGAGCTGCGTGACCCTTATTTCGATGCGGGAAGAGCGCTTCTACAACTCTAAGATTCACGGGCTTCTCGACGCGTTTCAAAACTCTGGATTCCATATCAGCTCGCCGAAACCGTCAACTGTGTTCAAGAAGCGGCTATCATATGTGAACTCCATGCTCAACGATCCGCAGCGGCGTCACAGGATCGGGCTGGAAGACGCCAACCAGAAGATCATCGCAGACTCGATGAAATATCTTTCAATCATCTTCAACGACTTCAACAGCGAACGATCACCGCTAAACGCGTTCCTGACGGCTTGCGCTCACGGGGACACGCGATTGTCCCTTGATCTCTTCCGAAGCTTTCTTCTCTCCGGCTATACCAATGTCGACGAGATGCTTAGTTCCGGGAACTGGAACTTCAAGATTCATCAGATCATCAAGCCAGTGATGATCCCCAATCGGTACTTCTACGACGAAGCTCTATCGGACATACCGAACGCTTACCAGATACGGAATTCTAGGCATGGTTCGCACTTCACTTCGCTTCGTGTCATGAGGAAACTCGCCAAGAATATCGAGCGGACCACGCCGTCCTATGTATCGGTGGCGGAATTGAAGGCCTATTTTGTAAACACCTTCAACATGGGGGAGGATTTCACCGCTAACCTGGATGTGCTCCTGAAGCACGGCTTTGTAGAATCCAACAATCGGCTCGATCAATATTCGGACCAAGTGGATAGCGTAAAAATCACGACATACGGCCTCTATATGGTTCGGGAGCTGGCCTACTTTTTTTCTTATCTGGATCTCGTGTGCATCGACTGCGGCTTCTTCAGCGAGCAGGTCAGCAACTATCTCGTCGATGCTGCCCGACAGGAGTTCGATCTCTTCTCAAAAGGCGAACGCCTCGACCGCGTCAAGATTCGGCTGGATCGCGTTGAAAAGTTTATCGAGTATCTCGCTGAAGAGGAGGCCAGGGAGCGGGAGCTTTATTCCCTCGGCATGAAGGAGGAGGACATGTTCACCTTCACGCTGCGGAAGTCGTTCACGGACGAGAAGCAAGTCGTCCAGAAGAGCGCCGAGCGCAATTCCGTTCAGCGCTCGAACAAGCATTGGTCGCGCGGCCGACGCGGTTAGTGTGACGCATCGTAGTGGGCGCCAGTGATCGAATGGCCTCAGCTTTCGTTCGACGAGAAGGCTACTTAGGCATCCTGCCAGCTTTCGATGCGTTCGGCGGCAGAGCTACCGCCGATGGAACAATGAACAGAACGACAACCGAGCGATCGAGAAGACCGACAGAGTGGTTGTGGTATGGTGCAGCACTGCACCCGGGCAGTTTGATCGGCGAGAATCATGATAGACCGGGCACGAGCACGGGCATGAGTGCAATGGATCAGTGATGAAGAAGGCCAAACGAGGTGAAGTTCTGCATGAGAGATGGCGGCGTGAATATCGGGGGGACCGATACTGTCAGCATCTCAGTCGCGTAGAGCTTAACAAGCGGATACGCGATATCTTTCTCAACCAGTTGAGGTTGAACAACGAAGCGAAAATCTCGTTGGCCGACATGCGGGCTGATAACGGCGAGATGATCCAGAAGTGGACGCACGTACTTGAAGAGATGGTGCTTCGGTATGGGCCTTACCCCAACGGTTTCGACAGAGATATTCTGCATTCTGAGCCATTTCCGGACTTCGCCAGCGAATTGGCGGAAAAGGCTGCCGCCGCGATGTCGAAATTGGACCTCAAGCAAGGACGCTTCTTTATAAAGCTGGGCAGCGAAGTAAACATGCGACGCCTTCATACCGAGGGTCAGCTAAGGCTCCAGGCTGCAAGCTACTATTCACGGCCAGAACACAACGGCGCTGTGCGTGACGATGAGATGAGCCTGCCGATGTCTTTTTCCCTAAACAGAGATCAGATACGTCGGTTCGTGATCAACCCTCAAGACGTGCCGGAGAATCAGCCCAATCAGCGGATGGATGTCGAGTTTTCTACGAGGGCAGATTTCTGGCTGTACTGCATGACGCAGACCGTCGAGGCTAGGTTGTTCGTCGATTTCAACGCACACGCCTGCGTCCTGATCAAGGACCGCGGCGAGTTTGCGCGGCGACTGAGGGAAGCCACGAGGGGCAAACTGTTGGGAGCAGAGATGCGGGAGGCGAGCGCCGTCTACGTCGATCCACTTTTGCCGAGAACGCCGAGGATATTCGTCCCCGTAAGCAAACCCTTCGGATACCAGTACCAAAAGGAGTACCGCTTCTATTGGATGCCGGAACCGATGCAAACGAAGCTTGAGCATCGCGACATCTTCCTGGGGTCATTGGAAGACATTTCGGAGTTGATCGTTCTTTGATCGCTCACGACCTCAACTGACGCCCAGAATAAGTCCCCCACGGTTGTATCTGATCAGCCCCATTTCACGGCACATCGGCGCAGATTTGAAGAATAGTTGCGCTCGATGTAGGGTTGGGTTGTGATGCTTAGACAAACTTACGATCCGAAGGTGACGCGAGAACTCGCGGTAATGAAGGTTATATTCCCTTTGATTGGATTGGTGATCTGCGTCGCCATTCTTGGCCTTTATCGTAACCGTTGTTTGGCTCCCACGTTGTCCTTCTCCGCCTGATCTGTGATCGAGGTTTCCGTGGATAAGAACGGAGTTTCTCGATGGAGACCTCATTGGAGTTTCTCACAACCAAGAAGCCCGGACGTGAGGCTCACCGACATTGGCCTGATGAGATCAAGGCGAAGATCGTGTCGGAAAGCTTGAAGCCTGGCACGACGGTCAATGAAGTTGCGCAGCGCTATGGATTGCGAGCCAACAGCCTTTCCACCTGGCGAACGATGGCTCGGCAGGGCAAGCTGATCCTGCCAGCACCGGAGGATGCGGTAGAGTTCGCGGCAGTGATCGTTGATCCGCCAGTTTCGGAGCCGCCGCCTAAAGCGATTGGTCGCCCCGAGATCGTCATAGGCTCTGTTACGATCCGCTTGGAGGAAGGCGCATCCGCGTCCCGGATCGCTGCTATCGCCCGCGCCCTGGCGGCGGGGACATGATCTTTCCGTCGAACCGCGTCCGGATCATGGTGGCGACCAAGCCGGTGGATTTCCGCAAGGGTCATGATGGCTTAGCGGCGCTGGTGAAGAACGAGCTGCACAAGGACCCGTTCACCGGGACGGTCTTCGTGTTCCGGTCACGCAAGGCGGACCGGTTGAAGCTGATCTACTGGGATGGCTCTGGGATCGTCATGGCCTACAAAAGGCTGGAAGAGCACACGTTCACCTGGCCCGGTATCAAGGATGGCCTGATGACGCTGACCCACGCCCAGTTCGAGGCCCTGTTTGCCGGCCTTGATTGGCGGCGGGTTCATGCCGTCCAAACGAGAACACCGGAGACCATCGAATAGCTGCGGCACGATGACTCAGCACGGCAAATTCCACAGGCAAGTCGGCTCAGGATTTGGTAGTTTTCGCCTATGCTGGATGCCGCCGACCTTCCCGATGATGTTGCCGCCCTGAAGGCGATGCTGATCGCAGCGCAGGCGCGCGAGGCGGCCAAGGACTTCGCGATAGCCAGCAAGGACGAGCATATCGCCCGCAAGGATGAGCGGATCGAACGACTTGAGAAGCTGGTCGCAGCATTCAAGCAGGCCGCCTTCGGACGCAAATCCGAGAAGACGATCCCGACCAATTCGATCTGGCACTGGAAGACCTGGAAACCGCGATTGCCGCGATTCATGCCGAGGATGAGGCGGACGTTCCTGCGGGAAACAGGATCAGCAAGCCACGTGCGATCAATCGCGGCTCCCTTCCAAAGCATCTTCCCCGTCTCGAAGAGGTGATTGAGCCGGAAAGCCTTATCTGTGCCTGCGGCGGTTGTCTGCATTGCATTGGGGAGGATGTCTCCGAGCGGCTTGATGTGGCCCCGGCGCAGTTCCGCATCATCGTCACCCGTCGCCCCAAATATGCTTGCCGTGCCTGCACCGACGGCATCGTTCAGGCCCCGGCTCCAGCGCGGCTGATCCAGGCAGGACTGCCGACGGAAGCGACCGTCGCCCATGTGCTGGTTTCCAAATATGCCGATCACCTTCCGTTGTATCGGCAGGCCCAGATCATGGGCCGCCAAGGCATCGATTTGGATCGCTCAACGCTTGCCGACTGGGTCGGCCGGGCTGCGTTCGAATTGCGTCCCGTCTTCGATGCGCTGGTTGCCGACCTGAAGCGCTCGACCAAGCTGTTCATGGATGAGACCCATGCCCCGGTTCTCGATCCCGGCTACCGCA
Organism: Rhizobium sp. CNPSo 3670; assembly: GCF_057784555.1. Classification (NCBI taxonomy): domain Bacteria; kingdom Pseudomonadati; phylum Pseudomonadota; class Alphaproteobacteria; order Hyphomicrobiales; family Rhizobiaceae; genus Rhizobium; species Rhizobium sp. CNPSo 3670. Next base: position 8,992 of record NZ_JBXSOL010000046.1, on the reverse strand, counting down.
AGACCAAGACCGGATACTTCTGGGCGCTGGCACGAGATGATCGTACTTGGGGCGGCGGTGCTCCGCCGGGCGTCGCCTTCACCTACGCTCCCGGTCGAGGAGGCATTCATGCCGAACGGATATTGCAGGGCTTCTCCGGCATCCTGCAGGTCGATGGCTATGCCGGATACAACAGGCTGATCGCGCCAGAGCGTGTTGGGTCCGACATTAGGCTTGCCTATTGCTGGGCGCATGCCCGCCGCAAGCTGGTGGAGATCACCCGCAACGGCTCAGCACCGATTGCCGAGGAAGGCGTCAAGCGGATCGCAGCGTTGTATCGCATCGAAGCCGAATTGCGCGGCCTTGGTCGGGAGGCTCGTCTTGCCGGTCGGGTAGAACGGTCAGCGCCACTCGTAGCCGACATGCAGACGTGGCTCGTCCATCACCGTGCGCATGTCTCAACCAAGTCCCCACTCGGCGAGGCCTTGGCCTACATTGCCAAATACTGGGACGGCTTGAAGCTCTTCCTGACCGACGGCCGCATCGAGATCGACAATAACAGCGTCGAGCGAACCATTCGGCCAATCGCCTTGAACAGGAAGAATGCTCTCTTCGCCGGGCACGACGCGGGAGCGGAGAACTGGGCGACTATCGCCTCGCTCGTTGAGACGTGCAAGCTCAACGCCGTCGATCCGCTGGCCTATCTGACCGCGACGCTCATCGCCATCGTCAACGGTCATAGGCAGAGACGCATCGATGAGCTTCTGCCGTGGAATTATTCGCGGCGGACAAACGGCTGAAGTCTGCTGTTGGCCTGAAGCAGTCATCCAAAGGACCGAACCACACTGACGGTCACTGCCCCGGCAAAAGGATGTAGCGGGTATTGGGATCGCCGTTCCAGGCATCCTCTATCCTGCTCAGCGGCACCCTGGTAAAGTCTGTATAAAAACCCGCCGCGGGTGCCGCTTCGAGAAGCTCGCCTGCGCCAGCTAAAAGGTCAGCCACGGGGACGCTTCCAATACCGCTGCCGATTAGCTCCAAGCCAGTGCTGCGCAACATATCACCCCTGATCGGAATTTCCGCGCCCGCCATAGTGCCTAACTGAACATAGCGCACACGCGGCTCGCCCATCCGCGAGCCCCGATCTTTGGTTGCCGCCCCTAGAACACGTACCGCTGGCTCGCCCCAAACAAAATCGAGAACAACGTCAATGCCCTGATCGAACTCTTCGCGCAGCTTCCAGTCCGCGTCGTCATCGAGTGCAATCTTGACGTCCGCATCAAGCCTATCGAGCTTCTGCTCGTTACGCCCGACGGCTATAACCCTGGCTGCGCCGAAGTGCCTGGCAGTCTGGATTGCCATGCTGCCGGATGAGCCTGTTGCACCGAGGATGAGAACCGTCTCTCCTCTTTGCAACTTCGCCCGACGCGATAGCGCCACCCAAGAGGCAAGCGCACCGGTCGCCAGCGCCGCGGCGCGATCGCTTGCAAGACCATCGGGGATCGGCACGGTCATGGCGCGTGTAGCCAACGACTTCTCCGCCAGCGAACCGAATGGTGCCTTCGGGAAAAGGAAGTAAACACGCTTGCCTTCGGCATCCCGCCCGATACCGTCCACACCTGGCACAAATCCGGCGGTAGTGCCGCTGGTGTAGTGGCGACCGGAAGCAAGAAGCTTCACGATCGGGCTGATGGCCGCAGCCTCGACGGTGATAATGGCTTCGTCATCTACGGCCTCGGGTGACGGGAACTCCTGGAATGATGGCGGAATGCCGAACGAGTTTACAACTGCAGCCTTCATGTCTTTTTTATCTCCTGTGACCTGTCAGAGGTGGTAGCCCATCGACGCAGTACGTTCTATACCTAAAAGTCGCCAACTTTTACGCCATCGTCCAAAGCAAGGAATCGGAATGGATGTTCTTTCCGAACTTCTCAGTCTGCTGAAGCCCCGAAGCTACATAACTGCTGGCTTTGATGCCGGTGGGAAATGGGCGCTGACGCTGGATGACCTAGCGGGGCGGATAAAATGCTATGCCGTAATGAGCGGCGAATGCTGGCTGACCATGGATGGCATCGGAGATGCAATAAAAGTTAGTGCCGGCGATTGCTTTGTTCTTCCCAGCGGCCGTTCGGTCCACATTGCCAGTGACCTTCAGACGAAGCCGAGGCCAGCGAGCGAAGTGCTCGATCCCAACCGGAGTGGAGATGTCGTTACCTATAACGGCGGCGGCGACGTTCTTCTCGTCGGTAGCCGCTTTGAGATCGATGGATATCACGCAGAGTTCATGTTGAAGGACCTACCTCCGATAATTCGCGTCGATACGTCCTCCGACAAGGCAAAACTTCGGCTTTACCTCGATCTCATGATGGCAGAGCTCAAGGAGATGAAGCCAGGTGCGATGTCGGTGGCACAAAACCTTTCACACATGATCCTAGCCCAAGCTTTGCGCCTCCACCTGCAAACAGCGAATGAAAGGGAAGTTTGCTGGTTCGCCGCCCTATCAGACCCGCGTATCGGGAAGGCCATGGAGGCGATGCACTCCGAGCCTTCACACCCGTGGACGTTGGAAGTTCTAGCCAACACGGTCGGTATGTCACGCTCTAGTTTCGCCGCTCATTTTCGAAGACGCGTTGGAGAGACGCCTATGTCATATCTCACGCGCTGGCGCATGGTGTGCGCCGCCGAAAGGCTGTCGATGGGAAGTGAAGCCATAGCGCAGATTGCGACGTCGCTCGGGTACGCTTCGGAACATGCGTTCAACACCGCTTTCAAGCGCGTCATGGGCATGCCACCTCGGCAATACGGAAGAAAAAGGGAGCAGGTCTCACGACCTGAACCAGTGGAGAAAACTTCGCCGCTATGTAGTGGCTAATCTGTCGTATGACTGCAATTAGCGCTTTGTTGCCGTCAATGTTGGCGCGGTAGCTTTCCGAACGGCCTACCGCGCAGGTCACAATGTGCGAGGGAAACACCGCTTACCCTTTATCTATGGCGACTTCATCATTTTGAGCGTTCCGTTGCGACAATAGAGGCCGTTTGGGAAGAGGAAGTCAGTCGTCGTGGCGTGACAGTCATAACGATGGCGGACCTATCTTTTTCAAGGACCGCCCCCACCGGGGAGTCCTTGCCGTGTAGATACCAGTTTGAGATCGGGACGCCTCGTGATGGCTTCAAGGTCGGGGACAAGCTCGACATCGTGCCAGCGACCGGTACTTGCCAACGGGCTGATATCATTGGGCGAAGCGAGCAAAATCCCTAGAGTTTCGGAGTGTTCCCCGGCAGTAGCTCAGTAAGCGGTATTGACCCCGTCTGGTGATAGCGCGGCGGCGGTTGTCGATACGGCTCGAGGCGAAAGCTCTACCGCAGACATCATGATCGGCGACGCAGTGGTCCGCGTGAATGTCGGGATCGACGAGCCCCATCTCGTCAGGCTGATCCACGCGGTGCGGTCTGCATGATTCCCGCTGACCTGCATCTACACGGATGAGCGTCCAGATCTGTGTCGCGAATTGCCGAATTGGATGTTCGATCAAAGTTATTGCACCACCATGGCGATAGGGCTGCCCGAGATCAGCATCGCCGGCCTCAACGAGTTGGCAGCGGCACTGGCATCGTTCGACGCGACTCGCTCACGAGGTGCAAAATCCCGTCCTTCGAGGAAGAAGGAGAAGGATGATGCGAAGCAGGCGACATCAAAATCGCGACCAACTCGTTCTGCGGTTGGAGCGCCAAAATCTTCAGGTTCCGGTGGTCAAGAACGTCAAAGGGTTGGTGGAAGCGTTGGCGGATCTTCTGCTGGAAGCTTTGGAAGCGAACAGATTGACGAAGACGGGAGGCGCCGCTCCGGTTCAGGCAGCGTGGAACGACCTGGATTCGAACGGCTTGTGGCACAGGTTTGCTCCGGCAATGTCGGAGCGGTCTATTGTATCGAGGCGTCTCGGCTGGCGCGCAACGGCAGGGACTGGCATCATCTGATCGACCTTTGCGCGCTTGCGGGTACGCTGGTCATCGATCCGGATGGCGCCTATGATCCGCGGCTCGTCAACGATCGTCTGCTGCTTGGATTGAAAGGCACGATGTCGGAGTATGAGCTTAGCTTGATGCGTCAGCGCGGCATCGCCGCACGTGATTCCAAGGCAGGACGCGGGGAACTGCGGTTCATGCTGCCGCCGGGCTTGTGCTGGAGCGAAGTGGGCAAGATCGAGATCGACCCGGACGAACATGTGGTTGAGACGATCAGGCTCGTTTTTGCCAAATTCCTGGAACTGGGAGTGGACGACAGGTCTTTTTGTGGCTGCGATCGGCCGATATCAAGATGCCGGTCGTTCTGCGCAATGTCGACGTCTGCAAGCTTGTCTGGAAGGCGCCGGCCTACCACAGCGTCATGCACATTCTCCACAATCCACTCTACGCAGCCGCCTATGCCTTCGGAAGGCGCGCACAGCGAACGCGGATCGTCGATGGCCGCGCCCGCAAGGCTACGGGGGTGCGCAAGCCGAGGGACGAATGGAGCGTGCTGTTGCGCGACAATCATCAAGGCTACATCAGTTGGCGGGAGTATGAGGAGAACCACAAGCTTCTGACCGAGAACGCGCACATGAAGAAGAATTGCGATCGCAAGTCAGCGCGTGGCGGCCGTGCCCTTTTGACGGGACTGATGCGATGCGGTCGCTGTGGGCGAATGATGCGTGTCTTCTACGGCAGCGCAAAAGGCAACGCCCATCGCTATCAGTGCCGTGGCGACGATGCTCACGTGGGTGTCGGCCTTTGTATCGGCATTGGCGGCGTCAGGGTTGATCGCGCCGTTGCGATGGAGATTTTAGAAGCGGTGTCGGACCGTGCTGTCGAAGCGGCAATCTTCGCCTCCGATCAAGTCGAGCGGTCCCGAAGAGATGTCATTGCGGCAATCGAGCGGGACCTTGAAGGCGCACGCTGCGAAGCGCTGTTGGCCAGTCGCAGGTATGAGCTTGTGGATCCGGCCAAGCGGCATGTTGCACGCGAACTGGAGGCTCGATGGAATGACGCTCTGGAGCGAGTGGGCGTGCTTGAGCGCAAGACCAAGGACCTATCCGCGCTGTACGCCCCGTCATCGATCGTGGCCGACTCTTGCAGCTTGCCCAGGATTTGCCGACCGTATGGAATGCGCCCTCGACAGAGACGCGAACGAAGCAGCGGCTCATCCACATCCTGGTTCAGGAGATTATTTGCGATCTCGACGATGCGACCAACGAGGCGGTGCTCTTGATCCATTGGACCGGCGATCGGCACACAGAGTGCGTGTGGCGCGCGTCAAGACCGGAAGATATCCTGCCGAGCAAGCACCATCGGCCGTCGAGGCACTGCGCAAACTAGGCGGACATTGGCCAGATCGGGAACTTGCGGTCTCCCTCAACAGGATGCTTTGCAAGACCGGTGATGGCGAGAGCTGGACGACCGTGCGTGTTCGTGACATGCGCGAGCGCCTCGGAATTCCCGAACATGATGCCACCAAAGTGGACGTACCGATGATCAGCTTGATGAAAGCGGCGGAGAAACTCGGTATTTGCGTCGGATCGGCCAAAAGCCTGGTGCAGAGAGGAATTTTACCTGCAACACAAATCCTTCCCGGCTCGCCGTGGATTGTTCCCGTCGAAGCACTAGCCTCGGAAGCCGTCCAGATAGGGGTGCAGGGTGTCGTCGGTCAAAACCGCCGCAACTGTCGCGGCGGGCCGTCAAGACGATCGGGCACAGCCTCAATCATCCGCATCAATCCAAGGCTAGCCGCAGGCCCAGACATAGATCCTTCCCAATCAGAGAAGTCGTATGTCCGAGATACCCTGCACAGCATCAGCAGCGCCAGATGGGGTCTCCTTGCCGCCTACGGTCGATCAGCATAAGCTCTATAAGCAAAAGCTAAGGGAAGCGGGGGCAATGAGGTGGTATGTGTGATCTCCGAAACTTCTGGGACGAGGCCGCGCTGGTTCGCGCGCCCTATGTTCATCCCCGCGATGCCATTCCTGCGAGACATTCCCAGCTTGGCATTTCGTCATACTCAGAGTTTCTGGAGTTTTTTGAGGGCGGCTTACTCTCAGAAACCGCCTTGCATCTGAACCTGCTTCCGCAGCCCTATCACGGCGATTTGGAGAACGCCGAAATCCTTCTGCTGCTCATCAATCCGGGGCTATCTGCTTGTGACTATCACATTGAGCAACACTATCCCGCTTTCCGCGATCAATTAATGGCCACGATTCGTCAAGAACGGCGAAAGCATCTGTTTCTCGATCCTCAGTGGGCTTGGACCACAGGCTTCGTTTGGTGGGAAAGTAAGCTGCGCGACGTGGCGCGGGTAATCGCCTGTGAACGCTTCAACGGTTACTATGGCCGCGCCCTGGCCGATCTGGCGCGCCGCGTAGCGGCCATAGAGCTTGTCCCGTATCACTCCTTTAGGTTCGGCTCGTCCAAGAAGTTAGCCTCTGCCTGTGAGGCCCGACGCTTTGTCGCTTCGGTCGATCGAAGCCGAACGGTCATCGTCACGCGCAGCGTAACTGATTGGGGGCTGCCGGATGCTGCGAACATCATCAAGTATCCGGCCACTCATGCGAGAAGCGCCAGCCTTGGCCTGAAGACCATTGGCGGGAGGGCGATTCTCGAACGATATGGAATCGTCGACGGCTAGAAGGCTCGGTCAGTCATGGCTGCGGAAACAAGTTTGATCAGGTGGCTGCATGGATGGCAGAACAAAGTTTCTTGAACTTCTACACACTGAACTCATCCCGCAATACTGTGACCATCCTTCGCGCGGTTGGGGGAGGGCAGGCTTCATGGATAACTCTGCTCTAGTTTCAGAGGCGGATGCATATGACTTCCTTCGTGCTATTGAAGGCGGCCTCGTAAAGCATGTCGGCCGGGGTTTGTATTCAGCACCGATGAGCTCAGCGAAAGAGCAGTTGTTCTGGGAATTCGAAAAGACTGCGATACCCCGAACATTCGCGATCTCGCTTGAGCCTATCATCACGTTCGCCGCGCTCGCCCGACTTCATTTCGAGTATGGCTGGCCTGCCGAGTTAATCGGTACTCAGTCCAAGAAATGGGAGTTCGATCTTGTGGCTTATCCCGAACCGGACGCGGAGAATGAATCTATCGCCGCTGAAGTCAAGAAAAGCGCCATGGAGGTCGAAAAGCTCGTCGAACAGATAACCTCGCTAAGTGGGGCGGGCATGGTCGATGTGACTGGCAACGCGGCGATGCGCAACTCGATCAAGAAATACAATGGATTAGTCGAGCGTGGTGCGAAGGTCTTCTGGATTGTTGGGCCCGCGAAGCTGAACTACATCTTCAAAGTGGAGCAACTCGGCGACAAGCGGATTGCCCTCACACCGGGCGAGGAAGTCTTACTAGGGCATTCAAAATCCCTGTAGGGGCGACCTGTTTCGATGATCGCCCCCATATCGAGGTCTGTCGGTATTAGGCCCAATGGGACGAGCAGGCCAGGTCGAAACTGATCGTCGAGCTTGCAGATACCAACCGTCGCTGGATATTTACATCAGTCACCATCAGGCTTTCATGCACGCGTCTGCCTTTGAAGCTTCTGTGGGCACATCAATCCGGCGACCGACTTCTGGCGCGACCTGACGCTGTGACTGAGCGACGGTTCGCTTCGACAACAACAAATATTCCGTCCTTTCGACTGCGGTCGGTCGCCCTGTTGAAGTTCATGCCCATGCCGAGAAGATCGTGATCCGGCAGGATGGTGTGGTTCGGCGAACATCCGCGCTGCTTCGGTCGTGGCGAAACGGTCTACGACCCCTGGCATTATGTCCCTGTTCTGGCTCGCAAGCCCGGCGCTTTGCGCAACGGTGCGCCGTTCCGCGAATGGGTTCTACCAAAAGTAGGAAATCAACCCCGGTTAGGAGGCCGGCATGCGCGGAGGCGCCAGAGCCCAGCACGAGCACGGCTTGCCCATTCGCCACTGCGCGCCTCAGTTCTTGTGGCGGCTCCGGCGCCGGTACTGAATTGGTACCCTGCGTGGGGAGCGGGCCTGCGACCTTGATCTTCTCGTTGTGGCGGGGGAGATCGGTGTCAACGTTGGGAACATAGTCTTTTTTCGACCAATCCCACTGGAGGGCCTTGTGAACAAAGGAACGTCCGGTAGTCGGCCATACCAATTCGCAGGAAGAACAGTTTTGTCGGATTATCGGGGGTCATTGGTGCTGACAAATGCAAAGCGCCGTACCGAGGCGGCGGGCGAAGATCTGCCATGCTCATCAAGATACAAAATTCCGCCGTGGGCCAGAGCATTGCGGAGAATCTTACAGAAGCGGTTTGCCGACAAGTTCTTGGCATCTTCAATTGCGGCCGGTGTGTCTAGCTGGGCGGCAATGGATTCCGGCAAGCCGTCGGTCGCCAGGTTCGGAAATCCCGTTCCTTTCTCTAAGGAGGCGAATTGCCACGGGCCGGTGAAGAAATCTGCCAGATGGACAGCAGCGTGAAGATCGATGGGCATGGTCAACCGCATGTTTTTGGCGAGAGCTGGCCGAACAGGCTCTCGCGAGGACGTCGCAACGCCCGTAACAACCACCTGTTATTTCGACTGCTCGACGTCGGAAATTGCTTCGTCGGCAATACAAATTGCGGACCGCATTCAGCAAAGAAGTCAGGGAGATACTGTGTGCACGCGCCGCATAGTTAGCGCTACAATGCAAGAGGTGCAAAAAATGAACATCAAGTAGGAGCCGACTTGTTATCATTTTGATGCTGAGACTGGACGAGTTCGTGCCGTTTAGGAGGAGTTGAAATATGAACAGAGCTGATCTTAACAATCTGGTGGAATCCCTTGTCGAAATTGCTCTGACCGAAGTTTCCGAGGTTCGGCCTGGAGCCGATGATCTAGTCCCGCGAAAAAGAAAAGCTTTAGCCCGACTCCAAGGTTCGGATAGTTTTCGGCGCTTGTCCGAACAAGCCGAATTCGCCGAGCGATTACGATCGCTCATGGAGGCGCTTCGTGAGAAGTGGCGTGACTTTTCTTCTCAGGGAA
>NZ_JBXSOL010000045.1:0-30770 GCF_057784555.1 Rhizobium sp. CNPSo 3670 | reverse complement strand
GGCCGCCAGATCGTCATAATGGCCGCAAATGATTAGATTGATTTCGGCGGGCTTGGCGCCGCTGCCCTGCAAAAATCGGATTGAATGTTCTACTAATAGAAAATTGTAGAAAGAATTCTTTCAATTCGCCGCCATCGCCCTAGATTCAAGCAAAATCTGTGCGCATGGTACTTCCGACGACATGACCTATCAAACCGGGGACGATACCCCGTTCCACTGTTTCCACTGGTCTATACCCCGGGCAATTCGCATCCGGATCTGCTCTTTTGATGGCGGCGCCTGCCCTGCATTACCCTTGCCCCGCCCCGGAGGCTCCCCGGAACCCTGGCACAGAGCGTTTTCCCGATCCATCTTCGCTAAAGGAAGCTCATGAGCCGTCTTATCGTCGTTTCCAATCGTGTTCCCATGCCGGCCAAGGATGGGAGTGCTGCGGCCGGTGGCCTCGCCGTCGCGCTGCAGGCAGCCCTGCAGGCGCGCGGCGGCATCTGGATGGGATGGTCGGGAGAGTCGAGCGGAGACAGGGAGCCCAGCGCGCTGTCGCTGCTGCAGAAGGGCAACATCACCTATGCGCTGACCGATCTCACCGACACCGATGTCGAGGAATATTATCGCGGCTTTGCAAACCGCGTTCTCTGGCCGATCTGTCATTACCGCCTCGATCTCGCCGAATACGGCCGAAAGGAAATGGCCGGCTATTTCCGCGTCAACCGCTTTTTCGCGCGTCGGCTGGCGCCGATGATCCAGCCGGACGACATCATCTGGGTTCATGATTACCACCTGATCCCGCTGGCGGCCGAACTGCGGCAAATGGGGCTGAAGAACCGGATCGGCTTCTTCCTGCACATTCCCTGGCCGCCCGCCGATATTCTCGTCACCATGCCGGTCCATGAAGAAATCATGCGCGGCCTTTCCCATTACGACCTCGTCGGCTTCCAGACCGACTACGACCTGCAGAACTTCGCCGGCTACCTGAGACGGGAGGGCATCGGCGACGACCTCGGAAACGGATTGTTCGATTCTCACGGGCGGATCTTCAAGGCCGGCGCCTATCCGATCGGCATCGAGACCGCAGCCTTCGCCGAATTCGCAGAGCGAGCCGCAGACAATGTCATGGTGCAGAAGACCCGGCGCAGCATCGAAGGCCGCGACATGATCATCGGGGTCGATCGCCTCGATTATTCGAAGGGCATCATTCAGCGTCTAGAAGCGTACGAACGCTTCCTCACCAGCAATCCGGCCTATCAGAACAAGGTCACCTATCTGCAGGTCACGCCGAAATCGCGATCGGAAGTCCCCGAATACGAGCATATGCAGAAGATGGTCGCCGAACAGGCGGGCCGCGTGAACGGCGCCATCGGAACGGTCGACTGGGTGCCGATCCGCTATGTCAACCGATCGATCAGCCGCACCGTGCTCGCCGGTCTCTACCGCCTGGCGACGATCGGGCTCGTCACGCCGTTGCGCGACGGCATGAACCTCGTCGCCAAGGAATATGTCGCCGCCCAGGATCCGGATCGCCCGGGCGTCCTGGTGTTATCGCGCTTTGCCGGCGCGGCACGGGAGCTGAAGGGGGCGCTGCTGGTCAATCCCTACGATGTCGAGGGCACAGCCAATGCGCTTGCCAGGGGCCTTGCCATGTCGCTCGAGGAGCGCCGCGACCGCTGGAGCATGATGATGGAACATCTGCTCTCTCACGACGTCTCTCTGTGGTGCGAAACCTTCCTGCGGGACCTGGTGACTGCTCCAGAGCTCGGCCGTAGCGTGGCTCCCCAGGCAGCCTCCTGATCGATCCGCATCCGCATGAAGGCCTCGACGCAAGGGCTGGCTGCGGCGCTGGCGAAGCGTTAAAAATGCCCCTCACCCTAACCCTCTCCCCGTAAACGGGGCGAGGGGACGTGCCACACGCAATGTCGGCGGCGGAACGGAGAGGTCGCGACTATCCCCCTTCGCCCCGCAAGCGGGGGTCCGAAGGACGGGTCGAGACCCTGGCTCCACCTCGGTCGGTGCCGGCAGGCGGATGAGGGGCTGATGCTCGCTTAAGCCTTAAAGCCCGATCTCGTGCGCCCAGGGCGGATTGGCGCCGGCGCGGGAAACGGTGACGGCGGCGGCCTTGGCGCCGAGCGTCAGGGCGTTGCGCACCGCCTGTTCATCGAGCGAGGCGACCTGCTCTTTGGTCAGCAGATTATCCCTCTTCAGCGAGGCAAGCACGCCGGCGTCGAAGGTATCACCGGCGCCGACCGTGTCGACAACGGCAACGCGCTCGCTCGGCACCGTCACCTTGCGATCCCTGGTGTAACCCGAGGCGCCTTCCGCGCCCTTGGTGATGACGACGAGCTTGGCGCCCTCAGCCAGCCAGTGGGCGGCGAGCGCGTCATGGTCGCCTAAAAGACCGAACCAGTCGAGATCCTCGTCGGAGAACTTGACGATGTCGGACTTTGCCGCCATGCGCCGGATGCGGGCCATATGAGCCTGCTTGTCCTTGATGAAGCCCGGGCGGATGTTGGGGTCGAGCGAAATGACGCGGCGGGCGGCCTCCCGGTCGAGCAGTGCTTCGTAGGTTTCGCCGCAGGGGCTCGGGATCAGACTGATCGCGCCGAAATGCAAGGCTTCGCAATCATCGCCGAGAACAGGCAGGTCGGCCTCGGTGATCATCCGGCCGGCTGTGCCCTCATCGTAGAAGGCATAGGTCGCCTGGCCGCTGACGAGCTTGACGAATGCGATCGTCGAAGGGCGCGGGGTGATGGCGCATGGGCTGTAATCGACATTGCTCGCCTTCAGCGTCGCCAGCAGGATTTCTCCCATCATGTCGTCGGCAATGCCGGTGAAGAAGGCGGTGGGAATGCCGAGGCGGCCGAGCGCGATGGCGGTATTGAAGATCGCGCCGCCGGCATAGGGCGCAAAGCCCTTCTCACCAAGGGTGGTGTCCCTCGGCAGCATGTCGATCAGGGCTTCGCCGCAGCACAAAATCATCGGATTCCTCCCAACAGCACGGATATGTTCATCAACCGATTAAGCGAGCTTTTGTCAACTAGCTAGAGCGAAAGCTCACTGACTCCACCATTCCTCGCCGACCAAGCCAATGGCGCATCCAGGAAGGCCTCGACCTCTGCAAGCGTCTTGTCGTCGAAAAGCCTCTCCGCCCTGGCAACCGCAAGGACACTGCGCCAGGTGGCGATGTGATGCAGCCTGACCTTGCCGTCGGCAAAACGCTGATCGCCGAAAATGCCGTAGAAGAACAGCGCGATACCGTGATCGACGATGCCGCCGGCGGCGCGAATGGCGTCGATGAACTTGAACATGCTGCCGCCGGCCGTCGTCAGGTCCTCGATGACGAGCACGCGCGAACCTTCGGGCATATTGCCTTCGATCTGGGCGTTGCGGCCGTGGCCCTTCGGCTGCTTGCGGACGTAGATCATCGGCAGGCCGAGGCGATCTGCGAGCAGGGCAGCGAAGGGAATGCCGGCGGTCTCGCCGCCGGCGATGCAATCGAACTGCTCGAAACCGGCATCGCGCAGCAGAGTGCTGGCGGCAAAATCCATCACCGTCGAACGGATGCGCGGATAGGACAGGAGCTTACGGCAATCGATATAGACCGGGCTCGCCATGCCGGAGGAGAGCTTGTAAGGCTGAGCCGCATTGAAATGCACCGCTTTGATCTCCCAGAGCATCTTGGCCACCAATTCGGCCATCAGGGCGCGGTCGGGAAATGCGGTCTGGATCATCGGGCTCTCCTTCGGTTTTGCGTCTCCGGCAATAGCAGCAAGCGCCCACCGTTTCCAGACGCAGGCGATCTATTCCAGCAAGAGACGGCCGATATCGGGTCCCTGCATCTTCTTGAACAAGGCAATCGTCCGGTCGCCCTCCTCTGCATCCAGCGAGACGGCATAACGCACGGCGGCGGCAAGCAGCTGCATCGTCAGCCGGGCGATCGCGTGAAGTTCGCTGCGGTCCCGATCCGGCCAGAGGCGCACAAGCGCGGCGAGAAATGCCTGGGTATGGAATTCCATGTCTTCGGCATCGACCTGCTGCAGCTGCTTGTCGGTGTGGGTCGCATGCCAGATATCGCGCATCACGGGCTCGCGGCGGAAGAACGCATAATATTCGTCGACGATGTTGGCGAGCGCCCCCGGCAGGGCGGCGGCGTCAACGACCTTCGCCAGTGCCTCCTCGACACAGCGCCTGCCCTCTTCGTTGAAGCGCTCGGCTAACGTCCGGATGATCGCGCTCTTGTCGGGGAAATACTGGTAGAGGGCGCCGAAGGAAAGGCCAGCCTTTTCAACGATCTCGCTCATCTTCAGGCCGTCGCTGCCATGGCTTTCGATCAGTTCGGCGGCGACGGCGAGGATTTTTTCGAAACGCTCGCGGCCGCGCTGCTGGCGCGGGATGCGGCGCGGCTGGCCGCCACGGTCCTGCTGGCGTCCGCGCGTTGCGCGTCTCTGCTCCGACATCGGCTCTCCTTCACGTTGACAATTAGAATAAGAGAGTTTATCTGGTTTTACAAATAAGAGAGTTTCTCTTATTTATCCCGCAAGGAGTTTCGGCATGCAGATCGTCCTCATGCTTTCCCTAGTCGCAGCCGCCATCGGCAGCGGCCTCGTCGCCGGCATCTTCTTCGCCTTCTCGACCTTCATCATGAGCGCCTTCTCACGCATCCCGGCCGAACAGGGCATTGCGGCGATGAACTCGATCAATGTGACGATCGTCCGCTCGCCCTTCATGGGCCTCTTCGTGCCGACGGCGATCCTCTGCCTCGTCATCGCCGTCCTCGCGGTGATCGACTGGCGCGGCGGCGCGTCCGCGCTGATGCTGGCGGGTGCAGCCATTTATGTGTTTGCCTCCTTCCTCTCGACGATCATCTTCAACGTGCCGATGAACGACGCGCTGGAAAAGGTCAGCGGCAGCGGGGCGGAGGCGGTGGCGCTCTGGACCTCCTATGTCAGGGATTGGACGTGGTGGAATCATGTGCGAACCGTGGCCTCGCTGCTCGCCTCGGCCGCTTTCGTGCGGGCGCTGATGATTGTTTGAGCAGCAGGCGCCCACACCAACGGCAACGTACAAGGATGAGGAGCGTTGGAGGATGCCGCGGCTTGGAATGAGGGCCGCGGGAGAGTGTTGTGGCTCGGGTTCCGTCTCCAACTTCCGCCTTGATCCGTGTCGTTCCGGCGCCTTGAGCGACAAGAGCAACGTCCAAGAGAGCCCCTGAGGTGCCCCGCAGGGGCCTCGAAGGACGAGGCGGCATGCCGGCGTCTGCTGAGCAGTCGAGAATCAAGACGCGGTGCGCGACACCTCGGCCGGAACTGCAGTGAGATAGCCGGCAAGCTCGACCCGGTTGCGGCCGCCGCGCTTGGCGGCGTAGAGCGCCTTGTCGGCGGCGCTCAGCATGGCGTCGAAATCGAGCGGCGTCGACCGGCCGGGCGCAACGCCGACGCTCACTGTGCATCTCAACACCTCACCGTCGATTGGAATCTCTCGCGCCTCGAAGGCCCTGCGGATCCGCTCAGCCGTCAGTTCTGCCCGGCCGGGCATGATCTCCTTCAGCACTAGCGCGAATTCCTCACCGCCGAGCCTCGCGGCGGTATCGCCTGGGCGGCAATGGGCGGTCAGTTCCTCGGCGAAGACGGTGATCACGCGGTCGCCGCTCGCATGGCCATAGCGGTCGTTGACCGATTTGAAATGATCGATATCGAAGACGATGACGGCGGCGGTGGTGCCCATCGGGCGCGTGCCATACTGATCGAAGACGGCGCGCCGGTTGAGCAGGCCCGTCAGCGGATCGGTGATCGCCTCGAGACGATGGCGGGCGGCGAGCCGCCATTGATGCAGCGCCAGCGACAGCGCGCCGATCCCGGTCATGCCGGCGATGCAGACGGCGAGGCTCAGATCCTCCGCCCAGTTGCTCGGCGCCTTGCCGAGCACCAGCTTTCCATCGGCAATCAACACCGCGGCGCAGAGAACGAAGGAGATTGCCGTCAGCGTATAGAGTGCCGCAATTCCGAGGAGCGGCGCCGGCGCTTCGACGCGGGCGAGCCAATATTGCCGAGCAGTGGCAAACAGCAGCAGGGCGATGGCGAGATTGTCGGCGATGAAGGCGAGGCCGTCATAGCCGGCAACCATCGGGACGATCGAGAAGGCCATCGCCGCCAGCGCCCGGCTGGCGATGGCAAGGATCGACAGGCGACCTGACAGGAACTGTTTGCCCGCGCCCCAGATGGTGGCAAAGCCGGCATGGAACAGCACGAAACTGCCAATGGCGAAGCCTATATCAGGCCTGCTCACATAGGCGCTGTAGACAAAAATGCCGCTGACAACGAGGACGAGACCGATGGTGGCGGTGAGCAGCACGGTTTCGGCCCGGCGCACCAGCCAACTGCCCATCAGGGTTACGGCCAGGCAGGCCGCGGAGACGCCGAGCGCCAACAGAAGGGAGTTGTAGTCGAGCATCATGCTTCTTCAGTCTCCGCAGCGGTGTCGCGCCGAACGATCGGCAGCTATGGGGTCCGCGAAGAGGAATGTCTTATGCATCCGTTAACAAATGATGCACCGCACAATGAAAATGTTACGCGCCTAACGTCACCGCAGCACTTAAAATGAATATTCTATTTAAAATAGAAAACGCAGCAGGCGAGTCCCTAGACCAACACTTGCCAATGAAGGGGAAACATAGGATCGAAAACCGTCACCGGACCGGCGCCGGTTTCTATCTTAGCGGGAAAGAGAACCGGCTCTGCCTGCTTGGAAAGCGTGATGCGTTCCTCGTTCGGCGACAGCCCATACCAGGCCGGTCCGTTCAGCGAGGCGAAAGCTTCAAGCCTGTCGAGAGCACCTTCCTCCTCGAAGACATGCGCAAGGCAGCTCATCGTATTGATCGAGGTGTAGATGCCGGCGCAGCCGCAGGCGCATTCCTTCAGCGGATCGACATGCGGGGCAGAATCGGTGCCGAGGAAGAAGCGGGCGTCGCCGCTTACGGCGGCTGCGCGCAGCGCCAGCCGATGGTTCTCGCGCTTGGCGACCGGCAGGCAGTAATAATGCGGGCGGATGCCGCCGACGAGGATGGCGTTGCGGTTGATGATCAGGTGGTGGGTGGTGATCGAGCCGGCGAGATTTGATTTGGCGGCCTTGATGTAATCGATGCCGTCTGACGTCGTCACATGCTCCATCGTCACCTTCAGCTCCGGCAGGCGCCGGCGCAGCGGATCGAGCACGGTGTCGATGAAGACGGCCTCGCGATCGAAAATATCGACCTCAGGCGTCGTCACCTCGCCATGGACGCAGAGCGGCAGACCGATCTCGGCCATGCGTTCGAGCACCGGCATCGCCTTTTCCATGTCACGCACACCGCCATGCGAATTGGTCGTGGCGCCGGCGGGATAAAGCTTGACGGCGGTGATGAGGCCGCTCTTTGCACCCTCCGCCACATCGTCGGGGCTGGTATGTTCGGTGAGATAAAGCGTCATCAGCGGCTGGAAGCGGTGGCCGTCCGGCAGCGCCTTGAGGATGCGCTCGCGATATGCCTTCGCATCCGCTGACGTGACGACCGGCGGCACCAGATTGGGCATGATGATGGCGCGGGCGAAGGTGCGGCTCGTATCGGCGATCACGCCTTCCAGCATGGCGCCGTCGCGCAGATGCAGGTGCCAGTCGTCGGGACGGCGGATGGTGATCGATTGCATGGCGGGCCTCCGAAGCGATGCGTCTGCCGCCTCGATAGCACTAAAGCGCGGCGGGTCAAACCGGCTTCATGCGACGCCGTTTCGCCCTTTATGCAAATCTGATCCCGGAGCCGTTCAATACGTCCGGGTGGCATGCATCATACATCAAATGAACAATCGCGTCGGCGTCACGCCAGCGCAATCTCCAGCGTCACGTCGGCTGGGCGACGGTTTTCGAGGATCAGCCGGCCGTTCGGCAGGTCGTTGCCGTAGACTTTGGCGCTGGCGGCTTCTTCGCTGAGATTGTAACCGCGCCAGCGCGCCCAGAGCCGCTCTTCGAGAACCTCGATCGGCGGCGCCAGCATTATCGAAAAATCGAAGATGCCGTCGAGTTCGGCCCATTTACCCTGTGTGAAGAGCAGATAATTGCCCTCGACGATGATGAAGCGGTCCTCGGGATCGATTGGTCTGGCGGAAGCGATGGCGAGTTCGCGGGAGCGGTCGAAGACCGGCGCCAGAACCTCCTGGTCGGCCCGGCGGACGGCGCGGATGATATCGAGGAAGCCTCTGACATCGAAAGTTTCCGGAATGCCCTTGCGCGCCAAAAGGCCGCGTTCGATGAGGATGGCATTGTCCATGTGGAAGCCGTCCATCGGCAGGACTGCGGCGCTTTCGCCTCTGGCTTTCAGCGCCGCCGCCAGATTGTCGGCCATGGTTGACTTGCCCGCCCCCGGCGGCCCGGCGACGGCAATCAGGAAACGTTTGGCATCGCCGGCGCGGGAAAGCACCTCGCCGGCGATGTCGTCGATGCGCAGGCTCATGCCGCAACGGGCTCCGTCGGCACCGCCTTGGCGCCGGTCATGAAGGCGACGGCGTCGGACATGGTGTATTCCTTCGGATTGATCACCGTCAGCCGCCGGCCGAGACGGTGGATATGGATCCGGTCGGCGACCTCGAAGACATGCGGCATGTTGTGCGAGATCAGCACGATCGGCAGGCCGCGGGCGCGCACGTCGAGGATCAGTTCCAGCACGCGCCGGCTTTCCTTGACGCCGAGGGCGGCCGTCGGTTCGTCCATGATGATGACCTTCGAGCCGAAGGCTGCGGCGCGGGCGACGGCGACACCCTGGCGCTGGCCGCCGGACAGCGTTTCCACCGCCTGGTTGATGTTCTGGATGGTCATCAGCCCGAGTTCCGACAGCTTGTTGCGCGCCAGCTTTTCCATGGCCGGACGGTCGAGCATGCGGAACAGCGAGCCGAGCGGGCCCTTTTTGCGGATCTCGCGGCCGAGGAACATGTTGTCGGCAATCGATAGCGCCGGCGACAGAGCAAGGTTCTGGTAGACGGTTTCGATGCCGGCTTCGCGCGCCTCCATCGGCGAGCGGAAGTGCACCTGCCGGCCTTCGAGCGTGATCACGCCCTCGTCAGGGGTGACCGCGCCTGAAATCGCCTTGATCAGCGACGACTTGCCGGCGCCGTTATCGCCGATGACGGCAAGGATTTCACCCGGGTAGAGGTCGAAATCGGCATTGTCGAGCGCGGTCACGCGTCCATAACGCTTGACGAGGCCGCGGGCGGTGAGAATGGGTTCGACAGCCATGGTCATACCGAAACCTTTCTGATCCACTGATCGATGGCGACGGCGGCAATGATCAGCACGCCGGTCAGGAGGACTTTCCATTGCGGATCGGCGCCGAGCATGTTCAGGCCCATCGATACGACGCCGACGATCATGGCCCCGAACAGCGTGCCGAGAATGGAACCGCGGCCGCCGAAGAGCGAGATGCCGCCGATCACGGTCGCGGTGATCGCCTGGAGGTTATAGTCGGTCACCGCCGAGGACGGAGAGATTGAGCCGTTGCGGCCGATCGACACCCAGGCGGCGAAGGCGGCGATGACGCCCGACAGCGTATAGACGGTGAGCAGCACCCTCTTCGTCTGGATACCGGAGAGCTTCGCCGCTTCCGGATCGTCGCCGACCGCATAGACATGCCGGCCCCAGGCGGTGTGATTGAGGATGTACCAGAACAGGAGGACGAGCAGCACCATGGCGATGACGCCGAGGGTGAGCACGGCGCTGCCGACCTTGAAGCTCGCGGCGAAAAGATGCAGCAGCGGCGCCCGTTCGTCGACATCGGTGTCGCGGATCGTCTCATTGGCGGAATAGATGAAATTCGTCGCCATGACGATATTCCAGGTGCCGAGCGTGACGATAAAGGGCGGCAGCTTCATGAAGGCGACGAGGAAGCCGTTCAGCAGTCCGCACAGGCCGCCGACCAGCAGGCCTCCAATCACCGCGATCGGCGTCGGGATGCCGTAGGTGATGGCCACATTGCCCATGATGACGGCCGAGATCACCATGATGACGCCGATCGACAGATCGATGCCGGCGGTCAGGATGACCAGCGTCTGGGCGGCGCCGAGAATGCCGACGATGGCGATCTGCTGCAGGATCAGCGTCAATGTGTATGACGAGAAGAAACGCCCGCCGAGCGCTATTCCGAAGATGATGATCGCCAGTACGAGTACGATCAGCGGCACGGCGGCCGGTGTCGAGTGCAGAAAGTGCTGGGCGCGCTTGATCAGCGGGACGCCCTGGTGCTCGAAGGAGGCGACGTTCTTGTCGCTGCCGTCGAGGACGCGTTCGAATTCCTGTGCTCCGGTCATGGTTCCTCCTCCGCATCCGCGCGCCGAACCCGCGCGGAGGCCGTCACCCCTGTTGATCCGTTCGTTGCTTAGCCGGTGGGCGACGGCACATCGTCCGTCTAAAACGGCCGGGGATCAAGCCCCGGCCGGTGCGCTTTCAAACAAGCGGGGCTCAGCCCCAGCACTTGTCCGTGCCTTCTTTGGTGTCGATCGACTTGAGGCCGGGAACCGGCTTGTCGGTGACGAGCGAGACGCCGGTATCGAAGAAGGACTTGCCTTCGGTCGGCTTCGGCTTTTCACCCGAGTCGGCGAACTTCTTGATCGCCTCGATGCCGAGCGACGCCATCAGCAGCGGATATTGCTGCGAGGTGGCGCCGATGACGCCTTCCTTGACCGACTTGACGCCCGGGCAGCCGCCGTCGACCGAGACGATCAGCACGTTCTTTTCCATGCCGACGGCCTTCAGCGCCTGATAGGCGCCGACAGCGGCCGGCTCGTTGATCGTGTGGATGACGTTGATGCTCGGATCCTTCTGCAGAAGGTTTTCCATGGCCTTGCGGCCGCCTTCTTCATTGCCGTTCGTCACGTCATGGCCGACAATGCGCTTGTCGTCTTCGTCGCCGATCTTGTCCGGGTTCTTCGGGTCGATGCCGAAGCCCATCATGAAGCCCTGGTCGCGCAGAACGTCGACCGTCGGCTGCGACGGCGTCAGGTCGAGGAAGCCGACCTTGGCGTCCTTGGCCTTGTCGCCGAGCGTTTCCTTAGCCCACTGACCGATCAGTTTGCCGGCGAGCAGGTTGTCGGTGGCGAAGGTGGCGTCGGCGGCATCGGCTGGCTCGAGCGGCGTGTCGAGCGCGATCACCAGCAGGCCGGCGTCGCGGGCCTTCTTGACAGCCGGCACGATGCCCTTGGTATCGGAGGCCGTCAGCAGAATACCCTTTGCGCCGTCGGCGATGCAGCTTTCAATCGCTGCGACCTGGCTTTCGCTGTCACCGTCGATCTTGCCGGCATAGGACTTCAGCGAGACGCCGAGTTCCTTGGCCTTGGCCGTCGCACCTTCCTTCATCTTGACGAAGAAGGGGTTGGTGTCGGTCTTGGTGATGAGGCAGGCGGAAACGTCAGCCGCCATCGCCGGAGCAGAAAAAGCGACACCGAGCGCGAGCGCGCCAAAAGCGAGAACTGATTTCTTCATGAACTCCTCCCAGAGTTTGCCGGCGCCGCCCCTGCGGGCCGGAATTTTCAAAATATGACACTTCGCTCAGTTGCTGTCGCTCCAAAGCCGTCGGTGTCCTTGACGATGGCAATTAAGAGCGAAAGAAATCCCCTTGTCAATAAATAAATCCAATTGAATTATTAATTCGATGTGGCATGCTCGATGGAATTAGGGTGTCCAGCGCCGTGTCTCCGGCGCGCAGGGGACGCCCTACCGCTTTGAGCCGCTGCAGGTTTCTGAAATCGTCTCTGATGGGGAAAATGCAGGAGGCGAACGCTCGGGAGGAGCGGCCATGTCGTCTTTGGAAGGACCGGAACACACGCCGGTCCCGCCGCCAATTCTAAATCCGGCCGGCGGTGCGAACCAGGTCAGGGTGCGAGCCTATAACGAGCGGCTCGTGCTGTCGCTGGTGCGCCTCTACGGTGCGTTGTCGAAGGCCGATATCGCGCGCCGCAGCGGGCTTTCGGCCCAGACCGTCTCGGTCATCATGCGGGTGCTGGAAAAGGAAGGGCTGCTGTCGCGCGGCGCGCCTGTGCGCGGCCGGGTCGGCCAGCCATCGATCCCGATGCATCTCAATCCCGACGCCGTCTATTCCTTCGGCCTGAAGATCGGCCGGCGCAGCGCCGATCTGGTGCTGATGGATTTCGTCGGCCGCATCCGGATGCAGCTGCACCGGACCTATGCCTATCCGCTGCCGCATGAAATCCTTGCCTTCGTCACCTCGGGCATCCGCGAGATCGAAGACAAGCTCGACGAAAGGCAGCGCGGCCGCGTCGCCGGCCTCGGCATCGCCGCGCCTTTCGAACTCTGGAACTGGGCCGATGAGGTGGGAGCGCCGCCGGGCGCCATGGAAGTCTGGCGCGATGTCGACCTGCAGGCCGATATCGCCGCGCGCGTCTCCCATCCCGTTTTCCTGCAGAACGATGCGACCAGCGCCTGCGGCGCCGAACTCGTCTTCGGCGTCGGCCCCTCCTATCCTGATTTCGTCTATTTCTTCATCGGTTCCTTCATCGGCGGCGGCATCGTCCTGAATTCGTCGATCTTTTCCGGCCGTACCGGCACGGCGGGCGCGATCGGGCCGCTGCCCGTGCGCGACCGGAACGGCGAGACCAAGCAGCTGCTCGAAATCGCCTCGATCTTCGTCTTGGAAAATATGCTGCGCGAGCGCGGCATCGATCCCGAACCGCTGTGGTATTCCGCCGACGACTGGGTGGATTTCGGCGAGCCGATGGAGGCGTGGATCCAGGACAGCGCCAAGGCGCTCGCCCAGGCGATCGTCGCCGCCGCCTCGATCGTCGATTTCAGCGCGGCCGTCATCGACGGCGGCTTTCCCCATTGGGTGCGCAGCCGCATCGTGCAGGCGACGATCGACGAAGCCGCCAAGCTCGACCTGCAGGGCGTTGTCATGCCCGAAATCATCGAGGGCGCGGTCGGCGCGCAGGCACGCGCCATCGGCGGCGCCAGCCTACCGATCTTTGCGCGCTATCTCACCGACCAGAACGTACTCTTCAAGGAGGTAGACCATGCTGAAGGGACTTGATCCGCTCTTGAGCCCGGAATTGCTCGCAACACTCCGGGCCATGGGCCATGGCGACGAAATCGCCATAGTCGACGGCAATTATCCCGGCGTCGAACATGCGCGCCGGCTGATTCGGCTCGACGGCCACCATCTCATCCCAGTGCTCAATGCCGTGCTCAGCGTGCTGCCGATCGACGACTTCGTGCCGGAAGCGATCTTCCGCTCGACCGTCAAGGCCGAGCGCGACAAGCTCGATCCGGTGCATGAGGAGATGATCGACTGCTGCGCCCGTCACGAACCGCACCGTCAGGTGGTGCCGCTGGTCGGCCAGGATTTCTACGGTCGGGTGCGGGCCGCCCATGCGCTGATCCAGACCAGCGAGCCTAGGCTCTATGCCAACATCATTCTGCGCAAGGGCGTGATCTATCCGAAGGAGGCAGGTGCCCAGCCGGCCGACGTCGATCCGTTTGTCTACTGACGGGGGTACGCTTCGGTCACCCGTCGATTTCGACTTCCGCTTCGCAGTTCACGGGCGCATTCAAGGGGATGGCCATGCCGATCGACGAGCGGGCATGGGCGCCGACATCAGACCCGTACAGCTCCAGGATCAGATCCGAATAGCCGTTGGTGACCAGCGGCGTTTCGTTGAAGCCAGGAGCAACGTTCACCATGGCGAAGACGCGCAGCCATGCCGTGACCCGATCGAGGTCGCCGACAGCCCGCTTGAGGCTGGCGAGATGGGCGAGGGCAACGAGCCGCGCCGACGCGTAGCCCTCCTCCGGCGAAACCTCGGTGCCCACCTTGCCAAGGGGATTTGCCAGTGTTCCATCGCGGTTGCAGGCGACGTGACCGGAAATGTAAGCGCGGTTGCCGCGCAGGCGAACCCAGGCGAAGGGCAAGCGCAGCCCCTCGCGAACCTTCAAAGGCTCGGGCAATTCCAGACCCATCTCGGCCAGACGTTGTTCGATGATAGCCATAATGCACCTCCCGGTGTGGTTGGAGCATGCCGCGCAAAAGCCTGCGGTGGTTTTGCGCCCCGGAGCCGTTGCACGGTTCCGGGCGACATGCATCAGGGGACGATCGCGTCGAGCTCCGGCATGAGAACGACGCTCTCATTGGCTGCGGGGTCGTTGCGAGCGCCGAGGAATTCGGCGTCTTCGCCGCTGCGGTTGACGGCGACATGCGGAACGCCGGCCGGGATGAACAGGTAATCGCCGGGGCGAACCGTTTCGCACCGTTCTAGCGCTGCTCCCGACCAGATCTCGATCTCCGGACCGGCGATCATCAAAAGCGCCGTCTCGTGTCCCTCATGGCGGTGGGCGCCGGTTCGCCGCCCTGCGGGCAGCGAAATCGTCCCGAGCCACAGCATGGTTGATCCGGCGCTTTCGGCCGAGACACCGGAGCGATAGACCGATCCCTGCCTGGCGACATGGCTGCCGCCGGCGCGGACGACGCTCGCAAGGAATGGTTCGAATTTCTTCGGTTGCGTTGCCTGGTTCGTCATCGCTCTCACCATTTTTACCGCTGCAATGGAACCACTCTGCGCGCCGAGCCGGCGCAAGTCCTGAAGCGGGGCCGAAAAATTCCGAAAAACTGCGAAATCGGCGTATTATTGGGGCCATGAAGACGCAGCCCCTTGCATTCGGCCACCTCAGGTTCATTGCCGAGAACGGATGTCTGCTCCGCGACAACAGGCCTGTCGCCATCGGCGCCCGCGGCGCTTCGCTGCTCGCGGCACTGCTTTCGGCACAGGGAGGTGTGGTCTCGAAATCCGCCCTGATGGACGCCGTTTGGCCGGGATTGGCCGTCGAGGAAAGCAATCTTTCCGTTCAGATTGCCGCCCTTCGCAAGCTGCTCGGACCCGCATCGGACGGCAGCGAATGGATCGTCACGGTCCCACGGGTCGGCTACAGATTTTCCGGTGAGGTGGAGAGCCGCACCGACGAAGCCGATAGCGGCCGGCATGCCGAGAGCAGCCCGATCCCGGGGATTGCCGTGCTGCCGTTCGAAAATCTCGGCGGCGATGCCGAAAGACAATATCTCGCCGACGGGGTCGCCGACGACCTGATCATGGCGCTTGCCCGGTTCAGATGGTTCCGCGTCGCTTCACGGGGGGCGAGTTTCAGCAGGAGGAATGACTCGAAGGATCCGCAGGCTATCGCGCGCGACCTCGGCGTCGATTTCCTGGTCGATGGGGCCATCCGCCAGAGCGGCAATCGGATTCGGATATCGGTGCACCTCGCCGAGACCGCGAAAGGCGCCACGATCTGGTCCGAACATTACGATCTTCAGCTGGCCGAACTCTTTGCGGTGCAGGACGCCATCGCCGAGCGGATTGCAGCGGCGATCGAACCCGAGCTGCTGCTGCGCCATGGGCTTCCGGTTGCGCCCCACACCGGCAACATCACGGCCTGGGATCTGGTGCGGCAAGGCACGTTTTATTTTCACAAGGTTACGCTGCCCACCCACCTTCTCGCACGCCGTTTCTTCCGCGACGCGGCGGGGCTCGACCCGATGCTTCCAGAAGCGCAGATCTGGCGGGCGCGGGTGAATGCCGGCCTGATCGCCTACGGCTGGACTGATAACCCCGCGGAAGATGCCAAAGAAGGATTGGATGCGGCGCTAAGGGCCATCTATCTGGACGCGCGAAATCCATACTCGCACTATGCGCTGGCGATCGTCTCTGCTTACACGGCTCGCCCCGAGCAGGCGATCCTGGCGGCGGAACGGGCGATCGAACTCGGTTCGAGCTTCGCCCTGGGGCATCTCGTCCTCGGCATGGCCCGACTGTTTTGCGGCGATGCGGCCGGCGCACTGAAGCCCCTGGCGCATGGCCTCGAACTCAACCCGCACGATCCGCAGAACGGCGTCTGGTTCAGCCTGCTGATGCTCGCACGGTTCTTTTCCGGCGACGTCGAAGGCGCGCTCGAGACCGGGCGCACGGCGCTGAAGGCACGGCCCGACTGGCCGGCGCTGCTGCGCATTCAGGCGTGCTGCCACCGGGCTGCGGGCGATCACCAGCGGGCGCACCGCTTTGCCGCCGCGGCAAGCGATCTTCCCGAACCAGCCGGCGATGCACTCGGTCCGTTCAGAGATGGCAACAGGGAATGGGCAGTCCGCCTGAACGAGCTGCTGCGCGAGGCGGAGCTTTGAAACCGGTTGACCCGCCCAAAGCAAAATGACGGAGATGGTTTGTCGAGCGAGGCTCGAAACTCAACCCCGCACCTCTGCAAGGAGAAAGCAATGGACGACGATATCAAAATTCTCCAACACATCTACGAGCGCTTCAACGAACGCGACATAGATGCCGTGCTGGCAGCGCTGGCCGAGGATGTCGTCTGGGCCAATGGCATGGATGGCGGCCACGTCCATGGGCGCGAGGCGGTGCGGGAATATTGGACGCGTCAGTGGTCGATGATCGATCCCCACGTCCAGCCGGTCGGTTTTCACCGGACAGCGGACGGCGCAATCATTGCCGACGTCCGGCAGTCGGTCCGTGACCTGCGAGGCCAACCGCTCGAAGGAGAGAAGACGATCGCGCACGTGTTCCGATTTCGGGACGGCAAGGTGGTCCGCTTCGACATTCGGGATGCCGCCTGAATTCGGCGAGCCGGGTCACCTCTTCTTCCCGGCGGCCTTTGAGGGTCAAGATGCAGCACGTCGATCTCGGCGTCGAGCGCACTGAGGTGAATCCAATTTGCGACGAAGATATCCGCTGCGCGCAGCGAAACGCACAAACCTTCGCCGCGGAAACGCGCCATTAATCTTCGAAGACCACACTGAAATCCGGATTTACGAATGCCCGCAGTCTGGCCAGTGATCGAATTGCCGATGCCCTTGGCTCCACCCTATGAGTCGTGGCAGTCTTCGGCGCCGTCGATGCCGGCATTCGGCGACAGGTCGTCGATCGGAATAAGGTCGGGGACGATGCGGTCTTCCGAGCTGGCCATGATGGCTCTTCACACACCAGGAGCCTGTTCTTATGCCTCGCGTCCGACTCACCAGACCGCAGATGGAGATCCTGGCCTGGCTCTCGTGCTTCCTGCTTCTCTTCTGCCTGTCCTGGCGCTTCCAATGGCATGAGGGGCTGGATGAGTTCATCGAAAAGCATCATGACTTTCCACTGGACCACGCGCTGCTTGCCCTCAATATGTCCGGCTTTCTCGGGCTGATCTACTCGGCGCTGAGAATCCGGGATCTCTCGATAGAGGTTGACCGCAGGCTGCAGGCCGAAAAGAACGTGGACTGGATTGCCTGTCACGACACGCTAACCGAACTACCTAACCGCAGATTTCTGGAATCCGTCTGCGCGCAGTCGATGATCGATCAAAGGGCGCAGGAAAGCTATGCCGTGTTCAGCATCGATCTCGACGGCTTCAAGAAGATCAACGACCTCCTCGGGCACGATCACGGCGATGCGGTGTTGAAGGCCGTCGCTCAGCGGCTTTCTTCCCTCTTTCCGCGTGATCACATTTTCCGCCTTGGCGGCGACGAATTCGTCGTTCTGGCGCGGCGCACCGGAAATGCCGATCTCGTCGCTTTGGGAAACCGCATCGTGAGCGCGATCAGCAAGCCCTTCACATTCAATGGCGTCGCCGTCGATCTTGGCGCCAGTGTCGGCCTCGCGCTTCACCCTGAAAATGGCGACGATCTAAGCCAGGTCATTCGCCATTCGGACTGTGCGATGTATGTGGCGAAAAAGCAGGGGCGCAATCTGGTGAAGTCCTTTGTCCCTTCGATGCAGGAGGAGCTGGCGAAGCGGATCCGGGTGGAAGCGGATCTGCGAGCCGCCATCAAGAATGCTGAGATCGTCCCGTATTACCAACCTCTCGTCGACCTGAAGACGAAGGAGATTATCGGTTTCGAAGCGCTGGCGCGCTGGAAGACGGCATCCGGCGAATTCATCCCGCCGAACGAGTTCATCCCCGTGGCGGAAGAGGCCGGTCTGATCGTCGACCTGACGGACCAACTGCTGCGCCACGCCTGTGGCGATGCGATTTCCTGGCCAAATCATCTGGTCCTGTCGTTCAACCTGTCTCCGATCCAGCTGAGCGACCGGTTGCTGGGCCTCAGGATTCTGAAGATATTGGGCGATGTCGGTCTGCCTGCGCATAGGATCGAGCTGGAGGTGACGGAGAGCGCCATCATCCAGGATGCCGTCACCGCACGGATCGTCCTCGACGATCTGGTGAACGCCGGCGTCCGGATTGCTCTCGACGACTTCGGTACGGGCTATTCCAGCCTCTCACAGCTCTCCAACTACCGGTTCGACAAGATCAAGATCGACCGGAGTTTCGTCGCTTCGTTCGAAACGAACGACAAGCAGGACAAGGTGATCAAGGCTATTATCGCTCTCGGCGCGGGCCTCGGCGTGACGATAACCGCCGAAGGCATCGAAGAGGAAAGCCAACTTCAACGGCTCCAGGATCTCGGCTGCGACATCGGCCAAGGCTACCTGCTTGGCAGGCCGGCACCGGCCGAGAGCCTTGCCGCAGACCAGATCAGCGCCAGGATAGCCCAACGTCGCTGATGGGCGGCAAAGAGGGTTCTCTTCCGGTGGCAAGTTGAGACAAGAAGTTCTCGCTTGCCAACGGCTCCTTCGGGACGTCGGTGATGGAGGGTGGCATGCGGCTCCGCCAGACCCGCTCCGTATCGCTGGTACGGGCTAGACCCTGGCGCAAACCGTTTGGAGCCACCGCACATTCGGCACCGCTCGAACGGTCAAATCTCCCCTGCCGACGGCCCCCAGACGTCCGTCAGGGCGAAGCCGCCGGGATGCGGGTCGAAGGGATCGAGCGCGACCTGGGTGAGGCCGAAGGTGAAGCCGCGGCCGGTGATGGTGGGGATGACCGCCGGGCGGCCGGCGACTTCGGTGACTGCCTGCAGGCCGACCTCGAATTCCGAGCCGATGATCGATTTCGAGGTGAAGACGTCGCCGACCTTGGCCTTGCCGCGGGCATGAAGGGTGGCGAGATTGGCTGAATTGCCGGTGCCGCAGGGCGAGCGGTCGGCGCGGCCCGGCCACATGGTGGTGCAGGTGCGCACCGTGCCATCGGCCTCGGTGTCGCGGAACATCACATAGGCGACGCCCGAGATTGCCGGAATTTCGGGGTGGACGACCTTGATGTCGCGATTGATCAGCTCTTTCAGGATCATGCCGGCCTGAACGAGGCCGGCCGCATTGGCCTTCTCGATCGTCAGATTGATCTGGCCGACATCGACGAGGGCATAGAAGATGCCGCCATAGCAGAGATCGGCTTTGATCTTTCCCCAATGCGGCGTGTCGATCTCGACGTCGAGCTCATGGACGAAGGAGGGCACCATGGTGAGCCTGACCTTTTCGCAGCGCCCGTCATGGCAGGTCGCCGTCGCCTTCACGAGGCCGGCGGCGGTCTCCAGCGTCACGATCGTCTCAGGCTCCTTCATCTCGACGATGCCGGATTCGAGAAGCGCCGTCGTCACGCAGATCGAATTCGAACCGGAGCTGGCATGTGCCTGATCGGGCTGCAGGATGATGAAGGCGGCGTCGGCGTCGGGGTGCCTTGCCGGCAGCAGCAGGTTGACCGAGCCGATCGGGGCACCGCGCGGCTCCAGGCAGAGAAAGCGGCGGAGCTCGTCGCCTTTCGGATCGGTGTTCAGCCAGTGCAGCTGCGCAGCGATGGTTTCGCCGGGAATCTTCGGAACGCCGCCGATAGCGACGCGGCCGATCTCGCCCTCGGCATGAACGTCCAGCAGCTGTATCGTGCGCTTCCATCTCATCTCGAAACTCCAGTTCGGACGTGACGGCTGACGCCGCCGACGCGGTTCCAACTTTTGTTTTAACGCAATTCCGCTTCACACTTTTCCTGGAATTGCTTCAAATCAGTATCGGTCTATGCGGAACGGGGTCATATCGACCGACGGTTTTGCTCTGCTCACCATATCGCCGATCAACCGCGCTGTCGTTGCGGCATATGTCAAGCCGAGATGGCCGTGACCGGTCGCATAGAAAACCCCCGGCATTTTCGAGGACGGCGAAATGATGGGGATCGTATCGGGCAAGGCCGGGCGATGGCCCATCCACTCCGTCGCCTCCTCGGCCTTCAGACCCGGCAGCGCCCGCTGGGCGTGCCGCACCAGCACGCGCGGACGGCGGAAGTCGGGCGCGGCGTCGAGGCCGGCGAGTTCGACATTGCCGCCGACGCGGATGCCGCCGGCCGTCGGGGTCACCATGAAGGCGCGATGAGGCCAGATCACTGAATAGCGCATTGAAATGCCCGGTTTCATGATCTGCGTGTGATAGCCGCGCTCGGTCTCGAGCGGAATCGGTTCGCCGAGTTTTGCGGCGAGGAAACGGGTGTGGACGCCGGCGGCGAGCACCACGAAAGCGGCCTCGATCCGACGTCCGTCATCGAGGACGACGACGACCGTGCCATCGCCCTTGCGCTCGATGTTGCTCACAGCGCCGGAGGCGAAGGCTGCGCCCGCGGCGATGGCTGCGTCAGTCAGCCTGACGACCAGCCTATAGGGATCGCGGATCGACTTGTTGTCCGACAGCAGCACGGCCTTGGCGATGACAGGCGAAAGGGCCGGCTCATGATATTGGATGGCGCCATTGCTCAAGACCTCGAATTCGAGGCCGTAGCGCTGCATCATGGCAAGATGGCCACGGTCTGCGGCAAATTCCGCCTCGGTCTCGTAAATGGCGAGACAGCCCTCCTCCGTCATCAGCTCGGACGCGCCGATCGCCTGCAGCATCTCCCTGAAATCGCCGAGCGCCCGCAGCGACAGGCTCATGCCGGCATCCTCGATTTCCCGGAGCCGCGAAGGCCGGCCGGCCGCGAGGAAGCGCAGGAACCACGGCAGCATCCGCGCGGCATAGGACGGCCGCAGCCAGACCGGGCCTTCGGGATCGAGCAGCCAGCCAGGGATCTTCTTCCAGGTCGAAGGACCGGAGCCGGCGGCGAAATCGAGCGCGATGCTCGCCATATTGCCGAAAGAGGTGCCGCGCCCGGGCTCACCCTTGTCGATCAGCGTGACCTGAAATCCGCGCCGCTGCAAATCGAAAGCGATCGAGGCGCCGATCACGCCTGCGCCCACGACGACCACCTTCTTCTTCGTCTCATCCGTCATGCGATCAACCCACCTGCACGGCAGACAGCATTGCCGTTCGTCAACCTGATATATCAGATCGGCGGTGCTGCCTAGAGCGGTTCAGCTTTTCACGGAAAACGCGGAACCGCTCTAAGCTTTTGGATTTACGCAATTCCGAAACGCAAAACCGCCGTGCACTTTTGCTGGAATTGCTCCGCGGAATTTTTACTGGCTTTCGGGCAGGCCGGCGCCGACGCTGTCGCCGACCGAACCGACGGTATTGTCCATCGACTGGCCGAGCCGCTTCAACTGCGCATCGTAATTGCGCCGGGTGCGCGGATCGAAGATCGCGATCGGCGTGCTGACGGCGACGCTGACGGCACTTCCGGCGGTCTGGGCAGCCCCCATGGCCACCGCGCCGACCGCCTCGCCCAGACCGACATTGGAATCGGTGATCGTCTGGCCGGCGATCAGCCGGTCGCCGATCAGCTTCACCACCTCGGGGCTTTCGGCGAATTTGCCGTGGTTCAGCCTGTCGCCGCCCTTGAGCTTGGTGAGGTCGAGCACGGTGATACCGGCCGCCTCAAGCTTGCTACGATAGGGCTCGGCGGAGGGATCGATCTGGCCGAGGCGATCGACATTGCCGGAGATGCGCCGCGACAGCGCCAGCGCCCGA
The DNA here is from genome assembly GCF_057784555.1 of Rhizobium sp. CNPSo 3670. NCBI lineage: Bacteria > Pseudomonadati > Pseudomonadota > Alphaproteobacteria > Hyphomicrobiales > Rhizobiaceae > Rhizobium > Rhizobium sp. CNPSo 3670. The sequence goes on along the minus strand of NZ_JBXSOL010000045.1, from coordinate 8,994 downwards.
TCATCCCTGGAGACGAAGATGGTGAAATGCGGCTTGTCCTTGCCGAGGCTCATGAACTGACGGCCGAAGACGTCCACATCGAGATCCGGCGAGGCAAGGATGACATTGTTGATCTTCGACGCGACCTGACCGTTGCGAATCGCCATCTGCCGGAGTGCTTCGACGGTCAGCCAGGTGCCCATCGAATGAGCCATGACGGTGACGTCGCCGACGGCCGGATTGGCGGCGGTACGGGTCAGCAGCTCCTCCAGCGCATCGCGGGAATAGTTGGTGCTTTCCTTGTCGTAATTGTAGTCGAAGATGCTGGCGCGGGACGGCCAGGTGAAGACGACGGGGGCGACGTCGGCACGCGAATCGTGGACGATCTGCGCGAAGCGATAGACCGCGTCTTCGTAACGGTTGTTGAAGCCGTGCACGAAGACGAGCACGCGGCGGCTCTTCGGCATATGGCTCTTCAGCCAGCTCTCGCCTGCCCGCTCGCCCTCGAACGGATCGACGGAAACGGTGACGAAGTCACGGAGCGGATCGGCCGGCAGCCGCTTCGGCCATTGCACCTGGCCGACCTTGCGATTGGCTTCCGGCGGGATCGAGACATCGACGGCGTTGACGGCAAGCCCCGTGCCGCGTTCGCCGGAGAAAAGCACGGCCGGATTGTCATCGGCAGCGCGCGTCGTCGCCACCAGGAGATCGACTTTGGACGTGCCCGGCGGCACGGTGCCGGCCGCCTGCATCACCCCGACCGGCCTGCCGCCGCAGCCGGCGAGCATTATCGTTGCAACCAGAAGCCCTGCCAGAGCCGCACGCGTGCCGCGCCATTTGCCGATCATGACCAAACTCCAACCGGTTCACGCGCCGGACGGACGGCACATGTTCAAATAGTCCGGCGAAGCCTGTCGAGTCAAACTGCACGCGGAAAGCAGGCCCGTGCGAAATGGTATTGGGGCAAAAGAAAAGAGCCTGGCGCGGGAGGAGGTGCGCCAGGCTCTTGATCCTGACCGACAACTGGGAGGAGGAGTGCTGTCGGTCCGATGTAAGAGCGCTTGGGAGGAGGAGTGCGCTGCTTACGAAGATAGTGATACCCCATTCATTTGATCGGGGATAGCGAAATTACCGCAATGCAGCAATGCATTAAGTGCAATGCTTGCCCAGAAAATGACAGGCGGACGCCTCATTTTGCAGCATGTTTGACCGGCTGGTCAAAATTTTGACTAAAGATCGGTCAGCGGCGGCAGCCCCTCATCCGGCTGCCGCCACATTCTCCCCGCGGGCAAAGGGAATATGCCGCGACCTCTCCGTCCCTCGCCAACCTCTTGCAGGGCACGTCCCCTCGCCCCGTTTTACGGGGGTCTGCAGGACGGGTCGAGACCAGTGGCTCGCCCAGGTAAGGGTTAGGGTGAGGGGCGGCCATGCGGCGAAACGCAGCCGCCGCGGCAAGCTTGCATTGCCCCTCAAGCCGCCTTGAAGACCTTCCGGCCCTCGGCGTCCAGCGCCGCGAACTCCTCATCCGACAGCGTGATCTCCACCGCCGCGACGTTTTCTTCCAGGTGCTTGACCTTTGACGTGCCGGGGATCGGCAGCATCACCGGGCTGCGCTTCAGCACCCAGGCGAGCGCGATCTGGCTGGGGGCGGCATTGTGCTTCCTGGCGATCGTATCAAGCAGCGAGCCTGATTGGGCGAGATCGCCAGCGGCGAGCGGATACCACGGGATGAAGCCGATATTGTGCTTGGCGCAATAATCGAGCACGTCTTCGCTGGTGCGATCGACCAGGTTGTAGCGGTTCTGGACGGTGGCGACCTTGAAGTGCTTCGAGGCCGCCTCGATCTCGGCGACGGAGACTTCGCTCAGACCCGCATGGCGGATGAGGCCGGCATCGAGCAGCGATTTGATCGCGTCGAACTGCTCCTTGGCCGACACCTTCGGATCGATGCGGTGAAGCTGCCACAGATCGATCTGCTCGACGCCGAGATTGCGCAGGCTCTTATGCGCCTGCTGGATCAGATATTCCGGACGGCCGACCGGCAGCCAGATGTCGGGACCGTGGCGGGTCAGGCCGCCCTTGGTGGCGATGACGGATCCGGCGCCATAGGGATGCAGCGCCTCCTTGATCAGCCATTCGGAGACATCGGGGCCGTAGGAATCAGCCGTATCGATGAAATTGACCCCAAGCTCCGGCAGGCGCTTCAGCGTCCGGATGGACTCGGCATGGTCGTCGGGCTCACCCCAGATTCCCTTGCCGGTAACGCGCATGGCGCCGAAACCGAGACGATTGACCTCGATCTCGCCGCCGATCCTGAAGGTGCCTGACTTGGCTGCGTTGTGACTGGACATGATCTTTCCTCTCTTGGTCAATAAAATCATTGAATGTCGATGAAATGGCCGAAGCCCTTCGCTTCGCCAGCGCTGGGATGCCGGGCTGGCGAGGATGGCTCCGGTTCTGAATGTCTGCCGTGTCTGGTGATGCCCGGCATGGTGATGACCCGGCCGCCGCGGCGATATCGGACATGTGGCCGCTGCGACGCTTGCACATATAGGACGAGCCCGCGGGGATGACAGGGAGGGGCCGAAAACATCGTCATTCGACCGCCCACAGCGGTGCATCGGGTATACCTCGCGCTGAAGGCTGTCGCTTCCGCTCAGCCGTTGCCCGGTTCAGCCGGCCGATTCGCCGGAAAAGGCGGCGACTTCGATGTCCGCCTCACGGTATCTCAGGCGCTCGCGCGAGAGTTCCAGCGGCTTGCGGCGTGAGATCCGGTAGACGGAGGCCGGCGGCAGGTTGCGAACCGTGCCGCCGATGCGCACGGCTTTCAGGCCGAGGCGATCGAGGATCGGCCGCGGCACCGGGCAGCGCGGACCATAGGTAAATTGATAGACCGCCCCGCCCGGGCGCATATAGGTGAAGACGCCGGCAAGAATCGAGGCGATCTTGCGCGGCGACATCGACAGAAGCGGCAGGCCGCTGATGACGGCTCCGACCGGTTCGCCCTCGAAAATATCGGCCTGGGCGAGGTGGGCCGCGTCCATCTGCAATATGCGCGCCGCCGGGAACCGCGCCTGCAGCGCATCGATGAATTCCGGGCCGTATTCAATCAGCGTCAGATCCGCCTCGCTGATGCCGCGGGCAAGCAACGCCCGGGTGAAGACGCCCGTGCCCGGGCCGAGCTCGATGATCGGCCCATCGAGCTCGGCAATTTCGCTGGTCATGATCCTGGCAAGTGAATCGCCCGACGGCGCGATGGCGGCCACCCGAAGCGGATTGCTGATCCAGGAGCGGAAAAAATGCAGGAAATCCGAGCATGCAGCCTTTGCGGTCATGACTGTCCCACCTATCTGAAATTCAATTGATTATGAATGCGACCATCGCGGCCAGCATGGCAATTCCAAGGCAGAGACGTCAATCGCCCTTGTGAGCCGGCATTTCCCACCTCTTTTCCTACCGGCGTCCGGCATTTTTGCATCTGCGGCGGCTTTGACATAGCGAGCGCCGTCGTCTGTGGTGAAAAACGGCGGCCGGGAAGCCGCCCCTCACCGCGGCGGCCTGGTCGCCACCGCCCAAAGCGCCCGGTTAATAGTTGCAGCCGGAGCTGCTCGTCGGGTTGAAGCCGAGCTTGCAATCCATGTTCAGCGGCTTCTTCGGGTTCATCATGTAGGGCGAGGCCATGCCCTTCGGGCTGCCTTCACCAATCGAACCAGTCGTGCTCCTGTCGTGCTGCACGCGGGTCTCATCCTGGACAACCTGCTGCTTGGCCGGGCCCTGCTGCGTCGCGCTCGACTGGAGAGGAGCCGCTTGCGCCGCCACGCAGGAAAGGCCGAGCATCGCATCGAGGGCTGCGGCCGCCAGGCCGCTCTTGAACGTCGTGATCATTGTCATCTCCTTGGGAGGATCAGCTGAATTTGCGCCGAGGAGGTAGGAAGCGGATCTGTCACAATCTACCGCAACGCAATAGAGGTCACGAACATGTGAGCGGCGCCCGAAACAGGAAAAAGGCGGCTCGCGCTGCCGCTTTCATTTGCCGGCTCAATAGCCGTTATCGCAGGGCATGCTGCCGGGACCGATCGATCCTGAGAACGTAGGGTTGCACATCGTCGGAGCCGCCGGTCTGTTCACCGGCTGGCGGATGATGGAGCCGGTGGCGCCGGCCTCGACACCGAAAGCGGCAAGCGGATACCAGTAGCCATCGGAGTGACGGCGGGTGCCGGGGCGCTCCGTTCGGAAGCCGCGATAGCCATGCCAAAGACCAGGATGCGGCTTATACTGCACGCTTTTTACGTAGAAATATCGGGCGGCCGCACCGTTTGAACGGGAGCGGCTTCAGCTTGGCCGATCGGCGCGAGGACGAGAGGCACGCTGAGCGCGACGGCGGAACGGACAAGATTGCACATCTTCATGATAAACCCTCCTTCGTGGATTTATCCCGGGAAAATGCCTGTCCGAAGTGCGCAGTTCCGCGCGCACGCAGTTTCCAAAACTCGTGATTGCAGGCGATCCCGCGTGAGTTTTTCGCGAGAAAACGTGAAAGTCGCGACAGCAAGAATGGCGCGAGGGGCGCTGGCTAAGAATGCGAATTCTCTGTTCTCAATTCGCGTACAAAGCCCTGTAACCCTGGGCGGACAGGCAGGCGACATATTGGCGATGGGCAGCGGCGCGCGCCGTCGTTTCCTCTTCCAGCGCATCGGCCTCGGCATAGCCGGTCAGTTGGGCGCGCAGATGATACTGCTTCTTCGCCTCGTCATACATCGCATTGCCGTCGGTCACGCAGATGCCTTGGGCGACGGCAGGCGGATTGACCGGCACGCCGATGGGCAAAAGCACCGGCGCGTTCGCATGGTCGACGCAGCCGGCAAGGGCGGCCATCGTCGCGAGAACCGCCAGAGCCCGAAAAATTCCCACCGTCATGCGTTCCTCCGAGATCATCAGGCCTGCGGATACATCAGGAAGGTTGCGCGAAGCTAGGCATGCGGGAAAACCAATGCCGCTTCCGACCGAGGACGGTCATCACACGCCATGCCGGGAACCCCACCAAAATCTATATAGCACTTTGGAATCCCGAAATAGGCTGCGGCATTGAAATCATTGCGTTTCCACTCAGCCGAAAAGCTCACGAAGCGCGGCGAATTTCGGAATCCCGAAGCGGGCGGATTTCGGGATCCCGAAGCGAGGTTTTTTTCTTCCGGCCGAGGCGACCGCGTTTTTCGGCAGCGATCTTGCGGTCGGTCTCGGACCATTTCCGACCTCGTTCCGCCGTGCACCGCTTCCACTCGTCGGTCGGCGGCGCGCCCTCATGGTCGCCGACAAAGGTGAGCGTGAACAGGTTGGGATGCGCGACCCCGCTTCCCGCCCGACCGCGGCGGACCTTAACCAGCCCCTTATATTCCAGCTCGTCGAGCGCATCGGCCACATATTCACCGGTGACGCCGTAGGAGACGAACTGGGGATGCGTCACGACAAGCCTGCCATTTTGCAACCCGGCATGCGAGACGTGCTCGATGACGATGCGGAAGAAGGCGCGGCAGGCATTCGCACTCAAGGTGGTAAAGGCCGCCGATTCCAGGAGCTGGATCGTCAACCATTGCCACCGCAGGCTGCCGTCATCGCTGGCGCTCGGCGGCGCGGTGTGCTTGCGCACCAGCGCTCGCGTCTTGCCGGAACTGGTGCGGCTCTTGTCACGAGAGTTGAATTCCGCCATCAGCCCCTCGCCTCAGCTCCGAGCACGTCCTTCAGGCGACGAACAGAAGAACTCGTTTTTTCCCGCATGCAGAGGGAAACACTGGGCCAAGCGCCCACAGCGCCAATCGCTACAAAATTCTTTGGCATTCAACATTCCATGGTTGCAACGGAGTGCAATCTAGCGTAAGAACGTTTCGAGAACTAGGAAAATAATCTTAGGATTTGGATTAGACCTGATCCCCGTCACGGTGACAGGCAATTACTGGGCGTGGAGGACAGGATGCGAATGATCTGCATGGGGGAAAAGAGCATGGTGGGTTATAGCAAGCGATTGCTGGCATTGATTTCGCTCTCGCTGGGAAGCGCCGTCCAGGCTTTTCCCTGCGATCAACCAATCACGATATCGAATTGGTCGTTCTGTGCGACCGGCAATGTGAGCGCTGAAGGCGGCGCCGCTGATTGGAAAGTCGTTCCTGTATGGACTCGCGAGAAAGCCATAAGCGCGTATTTCGGAAACGATCCGCGGCTTCTGGCAAACCACGGGCTTTGCAATGCCAAATTCCATCGCGTCGTCCTCTGCCAGCCCGGATGGCAAACGGGCAACCCGGATGAGTGCTCATATCTGGTTTGCAGCGGCTTTTACTCCGCCGTGTTCGGGAAGGAAGAAAGGGAAGCCTATGAGAGAGAGCATCCGAACGCTCAATAGCTTTTGCCTTGCTGCCTTGCGGCAAAGACGGCAGCGGCCGACGAGAAGCGGCGGCCGGAAATAAATATGCCGGCGTTTCAGTAGCTCACTGCTCCAGAAAACGTCTCCTTCAGATGGCATCTCGACACGCCGGAACAATTGCCTTAGGCGAGCAGGTGGCTGAGAAGACGCAGCGGAGATCCTGCATTATGCAAACCCTATGGAAGAAGCCGGTGACGCTGGCCCTTGAAGGCCCGGATCAGTGGGTGGTCATCCAGACGACCCAAGCCGCCACATGGGCGCTGATCGAAGACTGGCCGACAGAAGAGGGCCCTGCGCTCGACAGAGCGTGTGCGGTTTGCGCCGATGTCATATCTGGGAAACGGAGCCGGGAAGAGGCGCGGCAGGCGTTCATCGAAGCTGCGATCGAAGCCGGGATCCCTATCAAGGAATGAGGCGACGCGCCCCGGTCTAGTATCCCGCGGCCAACCCTTCCCGCCGCGTCGGCGCATTCCCGTAAAAGCCGCCGAAGCGCCCGCGCGACAGATGGTCAATATCCATTAGCTGCAGCGCGCCGATGAACTGCGACGGGATCAGGCCAGCAGAGCAATTCCTCGGCTTGGCCGAGTCGTGAAAAGCTCGCGGGTGCGATAGGCTGGAAATGATTTAGGCCTGCCTGAGGCGGGCCTTTGATATTCGGAACCGATTTTCCAAAACAGGAGGTATCAAATGAAGTGAAAGAATGGCGCACCCGAAGAGATTCGAACTCCTGACCCCCAGATTCGTAGTCTGGTGCTCTATCCAGCTGAGCTACGGGTGCGTGGCAGAAGCGGCGGCGCCGCTTGCGTGGGCGATCCTCTAAAGGGTCCTTTCGGACATTGCAAGAGCATTTCTGAAAAAATCGCTCTTTGTCTGCAACGGCCACGCTCCGGCGAAATGCCGTCACTTCTCACCCTGGGTCCGATTGCGGTAATCATCCAGTGAAACCGGGCGATCGGGGATCTCGATGCGGAACTGGGTGCCGACCGTCGGCTTTTCCACCAGCGCGATCGTGCCGCCATGGGCGAGCACCAATTCGCGGGCGATGGTCAGGCCGAGGCCGGTGCCGCCGGAACGGGCCGAGCCGCGAAAAGCGGCAAACAGGTTCTGGCGCGCCTTCAGCGGCATGCCGGGGCCGGTATCGTCCACCGTGATGCTGACGACGCTGCCGACACGCTGGGCGGAAACGGTGATGCGCCTGATGGCGCCGGGGCCGCCCTCGCCCGGCGAAGTCAGCGCCTGCAGGGCGTTGCGGCAGAGATTGTGAATGACCCGGAACAGTTGCTCGCCGTCGGCATCGACCTCGAGATCGGCAGCGAACTGTTCGACAAACTCGATGCCGCTTTGCGGATCGATCGCCAGCATATCCTTGACGTCCTGTGTCAGTCCCAGCAGCCGAACATGGCGGCGGCGCGGCGCCGATTCGCTCGCCTTGCCGTAGGACAGCACCTCCGTCGTATAACCGACCGCGCGGTCGATGGTGCGCAGCAGCTTGGGCGCGAAGCTCTTGACCATCGGATCATCGACATCGACGAGCCGGTCCGACATCAGCTGCGCGGAAGCCAGAATATTGCGCATATCGTGATTGATCTTTGAAACGGCGAGGCCAAGAGCGGCAAGGTTCTTCTGCTGCTTCAGCGTCTTCTGCAGCTCCATCTGCATCGAGGTGAGATTGCGGCCGGCCACCGCCAGCTCGTCCCGGCCGCCGTCGCCGATATAGATATGGGCCGGATTCTCGGGATCGGAGGAGAATTGCTGCATGCTGCCGGTCAGCCGGCGAATCGGGCCGATCAGAATGCGGTTGATCGCAAAGAAGATCAGCGTCGCGGTGAAAAGCGAGATCAGCACCGACAGCAGCAGCACGTTGCGAGAATAGGCGAACATCGCCGTGCGCAGCGGCCGATCCTTCATGACAACCTCGACGCCGATCTTGTTTTCACCAACCGGGCCATAGACGCGGATCATCCTGCTGCCGCCGAAAACCAGGGTGTCGAGCGCGTCGCGGATCGCCGTCAGCGGCGGCACGTCGGTGAGGTCGTAGGATTCGTCGACGGAGGTCGGCATGTCAGTCGTTGCCAGCAGCCGCGAAGTGCCTTCCTTGCGCAGTACGATCGCCTTGGTGCCGGTCGCCTCCAGCGTTTCCTTCTGCAGAGCGCGCGGCAGCTCGATCGGCTGCAGCCCATCGATGACGATGGCGGCGGCGGCGGCCGTGTTCAGCCTGTCCTGCAGCCAGCGCATCCGCATGCTGGCGACCGAAGGGAAGAAGATCAGGATCTCGGCGAGCATGATGAAGACGACGGTGAGCCAGAGCAGCTTGCCCGAAAGCCCGCCGAAGAAGCCGGACGGGCACCGCCCCTTGGCAGCCTCGGTGGCTGCTGGGGGTTCTGCCGAAGGATTGTCGCCCTGGTTTCGCACCGGCATTCTTGTCTCGCCCGATCGGCAGCGCTTTGGCCACCCTTACCGTTGGAGCTTTATATTAGACCAATAGGTTCCGCTTTCAAATCTTTGCGAGCAGCGTCACGTCGCCACAAAGAAATGCTGCCGGAGGCGGCGTCGTGATTCGTTATGTTGGTGCAATTGCTCTCTGGTTGGTGCGACGGGCG
>NZ_JBXSOL010000044.1:0-30942 GCF_057784555.1 Rhizobium sp. CNPSo 3670 | reverse complement strand
ACTGGCGGCCACGCCGCCCGAACCATTGGCCACACCACCCTTCTCGGTCGCATCCCCTGCATCGGCAACCGCCGTCGGCGTCGTATTCGAGCTCGGCGTCGTAAACATCACATCGACCCAATAGTTCGTCGACTGGAAGGTGCTCGTGGGGAATAGGCTGTTGCTGCCATAGGCATAGACGCCATTGCCGCTGGCCGGCGCCGTGAGCGGACCGCTGGTTACATTTGAGGTGAAGTAGCCGGTCGTCGACGAATAGTGACCGGTATTGGTATGGTAAGATGCAGTGTAGGTTTGTCCGACCGTCAGCGATACCGGACTGGTGAAATAGGCGGTCTGCCAGCCGCTGGCAGTCTCGTTCGTGAAGGTGAGGTTCGCAATCCTCGTGCCGGTACTCGACCACAGTGAACCGGTATGTGTGCCGGTATCCTGACTTCCCTTATAAAAACGAATGCCGGTGACGGTACCTGCCACGGATGTCTGGAATTTGAAGCCGAGTTCAACCGCCGAGGTATCGTTGGTGTTGACGACCGCTGGCGTCCCCGAACCGAAGAGAGAGGTGTAACTCGGCCCGCTGACGGTGACCGTTCGTCCCGCAGAGGGCGTTTCCAGGTTGACGTTATCATCGACTGCGCGAGATCGGATGGTATAGGTGCCCGCGGTTTGCGGCTGCCAGGTATAAGTCCAGTTCTCATCGCCCGTCGCCGGATGCCAGCTCGCCCCGTTATCGGTCGAAACCTCGACCGCGGCGATGACCCCGCCTCCGGTATCGGCAGCGGTGCCGGTAATCGTCACGGTGGATCCAACGGTCGCCGTGGCGGGCACCGTGATGACCGATGTCGGCGCAGTGTGGTCCAACGAAGCGGTCGCGGCGGTGAGCCCGGACTGTAGCGTTCCAGGCTGAATGCCCATGTCAGCAAGCAAATTGACCATTGCCTGCTGTACGCGCGAGTCCGTCCGGGTCGCCGTGAGGTCGTGATTGTCGCTGAGACCCCATGTCCAGTAGACCGTGCCGGCGCCGAACACCAGCGCGCCGCTAGGCGCGCGATAGAGCGTCAGATTGTGGGTCGCCGTCGCATTGCCGGTCGTGTTTCCGTAATCGAGCAAATAGCTGCTGACCGGAAGCGTCGTCGACGACAGCTTCACCAGGCCAGCCGGATCGAAGCCGTTGTCGGGTGCTTCGTCCCACTCGTAACCGAGATAGTTTTTGGTGAGCGTTGCCGTCTGCCCGGGCTGAAGATTGGCAACGCTCGTATTGCGCCAGAAGCGAAGGTTGGCATCATCATAGCCAACGGTGATCGCACCGAGGTTGCTGCCGACATCGTCGACCTTGAACAGCTGGCCGGTCAGCGAATTCTCCGGATTGCCGCCGCCGATGGCAGGTGGGCTGAAGCGTGGGTCGCGGAAGGTGCCTGTCCATTGGTCGGAAGGATCGATATCGCCGCCCGCCCATGTCTCCTTGTAGGTGATCAGGGTGCGGTAGGGCGTGCCGTCGGCGCTATAGGCGTTGCCCCAGCGAGTGCGCCAATAGACTTCGTTGCCGCTCCAGAACATCAGGTTGACGCCCGCATCGCGCGCGGCCTCGACATTGGTTCTCTGCTGCCCCGACCAATATTCGTCATGCCCGGCATCGACATAAGTCTTGTGATTGAGCAACAGGCTGCCATAGCGATCGGCGTCGACACCCGACAGATAGGAGACGTCATAGCCGTTCTGTTCCAGCCAGTAGATGCCCGCATATTCGGCACCGAACAGATAGTCCTGGGGACCGGCGTAAGTGCCGACCCCGCCGCGCGTCGCGATCGGCCTGTTGTAGCTAACGGCATATGCGCGACCGGCACCCTGCCCTGTCGCTGGACCGTTGCCGCCATAGAGGTTTGCGCCACCCCAACCATTGTAGGCTTGCCAGGTCTCATCCGCGGTCTGGAAGACAACGTCGCTGTGGCTGTCGTCGTCGCGCACGATGAACGGGATGTGATTTTCGCCGGAGGTGCCATCCTGACGGACGAGCTTGGCGATATAGACGCCTGAAACGGCATCATCCGGTACGGTCCAAGACGCCGAGACGGCCCAGTTACCGGCGTCCACCGTGCCGGTCGTCGCATTGCGCAATGGACTAGGTTGGGTCTGCAATCCGGTGTGCTGCATCGTCGCGACCTTGCGCGCCCCCATGCCGCCATAATAGCCGAGCCGATAGATATCGATCCGGTAGTTGGTAGAATTGGTATTGATCTTGAAGCTGATCGTCTTTCCATTATCGACGCTGATATCGGTCGCAAACCCTTCGATGTTGGAGCTGCCGGCACCGTCGATGCCCCACTCGCTCTCCGGATTGCCCTGCTTCTGGTTTTCCAGCACGATGGCGTTGCTGGCCACCGCCGCAGCCGCCAGGCTCTGCGTTGTCGATGACCCTTGCGTAGAAGGCTTAGGTGGCTTCGTCACAGAGCCGGACAGGATACCGATATCCTTGGATTTGGTTCCCGTTCCCGTCTCTCCCCCGCCTGGCAGGGTTCCATTGGTGAGCGCCGCGTCCGACCATGTTGCAGTGCCGGTCCAGCCCGAGAGTGGAGACAAGTCACGATCGAGAAGCGGATCGCTGACCGAGGCGCCGATGGCCTGCTTGATCGTCGCCACATAGTCCGGCCCTTCGGTCAGCCTGGTCCCCGGCAATTGACCGTCCTGTTGAAGCAGGGCGCCGCCATGAGCCCAATCAAGAATCCGCGTGGGGGAGGTAAGATAGCCGCACCCGCACACGCCAAAGGGCATGCCGAAGGCCAGCGAATTCGCGCCGGCGTCGTGCGCAGTCGCCTGCCCTGACGGACTCGATTCGAGAATGACCACCTTGCCCGAATGAGCACGCCCGGCCGCCACCTTAGGAGCACCATGCCCCGAAGCTGTCGGTGCGGGGCTTTGCGGCAGATAGGGAGCCAGAGGATCGTCGCCCATGGAGCTCATTGCGGTATCGGTGCGCTGAAGGGACGATGCGGCCCCGAACGCAACTCCATCCGCGTGCCACTGGAACCGTGCAAAATCCGGTTTAAGCGCCGACAGCGCGGCCACATCGCCGCTTCGAATTCCCATTTCGCCAGGCGTTGCGAAAGTGTCAGGCAACGGCCGCTCTTCGAGGCTGTTGACCGCGTCGCCGTTCACGCGCTCTCTCTGCCCGCCATCATGCTCGTTGAGGGCCGCATCCTTATAGGGATCGTCGACAAAAATGCCCTGCTTGTGTCCCTCGGCAGTTTGCACAGATGCCGCTAGTTGAGCACTATCCTTATGCTTTTCGGCAGGTTTGCGCGATCTTTCTTTTCCGCCGACGGTCAACCATCGGGGCACCAAGGAATCCACGAGAAGTGAGTGCGAAATCCACCGGCGAGCGTTGCGATACATGGCGGGTACCTCTCGCTATATTAATCGGGATCAAATCTATGAGGATCGTTTGATACGACTCCAGGAAGTATAGTCGAAAAATAAGCGAGTATATCCTACGCCTTTCGCTCTACGGGCGCCATCCTTTGGGCAACAGCCGTGTTGTATGAAATAGTGGCGGGTGCGACGGGCCGTAAAGCTTCGCCGCGTCCGGTGCAGGAAGCCGCGGCGGCGGCAGAGTCCACCATCGCCACTTGGCGGCACTGACGCTGGAAACGCCCAGGCAGGAAGCAACGGATCGGGTCGACCAAGCGATGGCAAAGGCCGTCCGCATCGGGGCGCCTTCGATCCGGCACGCCTATGCGATCGCGGTCCTTCACGGCGAGCGCACCTATTCCTGCGTGCATGATCTCGTGATTTTTCAGGATGATCCCTCTCTGAGATATACGCTCCTGCTCGATTTAGACTGAGGCACCCACCCCATCTCATCAATAGTGATGAGGCAAAGCAAGCGACCTTCACCTTCCTCAAGCCTTCGTCAGACGGCACACTAACGATGCGGCTTCGGACCTGCCAGCCGGCGGTCGAACAGCGTGAAGGCATTGGATCAGTATCCGTTCAAGGATGCTTCGCAGGCGAGATATGTATATGAATTCATCGCACCGCATCCCTCAGCTGCTCTTTCGCACGACGTTTGTCATCGGTGCACTCGCATTTCTTGCCGAAGCGGTGTCGCCGGCTCTCGCCGATAGCGCGTTCTTCGCTCCACAAACGAAAATCCGTCTGAGTGTCGTGCAATGGATACCGTCCAAGGGGCAGTTTGATCGGTTGGATGGGATCAGTGGGGAATACACTGTTTCGGATTCAGGTATAATCTCCCTGCCCTTCCTGGGGTCGTTGGCCGTCGCCAATCTCGACAATGCGGGCCTTACCATCGAGATTGCCAAACGCCTTCAGGCGAAGATGGGTCTGGCCCAGGCACCTGCAGTGACCATCGACGTTCTGGACTATTCCTCCATTTACGTGGTGGGAGACGTGATGGCGCCGGGAGAATACAAGTTTCGCTCCGGCCTCAGTGTCTTGCAATCCCTCGCCATGAGCGGCGGCCCGTTGCGGGCGGCGGCGCAGCAGCAATCGCAGGCGATCAGGCTTGCCGGCGATTTGCGGGACATTGACCACTCGCTGCTGCGCAGTTCTGCAAAGCTCGCGCGGCTGCAGGCGGAGATGGCGGACGCGAAGGAGATAGTCTTCGATCAGCCGTCCGCCGCCGATCGGCAATATGCCGAGAGTATCTACGAGGAGGAGCGGGTCATTTTCCAGGCCCGTGCAAGCGCGCTGGACAGACAGTCGGTAGCGCTCGTCGAATTGCGTAATCTCTTGACTGCGGAAGTCGAAACGCTGCAAGAAAAACTGAAAGGCTCGGATGACAATATCCAGTCAGTGGAGGAACAACTGACGAGCGTGAAGACGTTGGTCCAGAAGGGCCTGACGATCTCCTCACGTCAGATGGATCTGGAACGATTGCTCACCACCTATCGCTCCGATCGGCTCGATCTCGTGACTGCCATCATGCGGGGACGCCAGGCAATCAACGAGACGACGCGCAGTCTCGAGGGACTTTCCGACACTCGCCGCAATGAGCTCGCTACCGAGGTGCAGGCGGAAAAGGCCAATCTCGATCAGCTCAAATTGAAGCGTGACACCACGCAACAACTGCTTCTCGAAGAACTGTCGAGCGGCGCCAGCGTGAAGAATTACAATGAAGAATTGCCGCTGACGTTCATCGTGAGTCGGCGGGAAAAGGGTGAGGTCAGTCAGTTCCAGGCTTCCGAAATGACGGAGCTGGCACCGGGCGACGTGGTCAGGGTGACTCGGGTACGCACCGCCGATGTGTCATCAGAAGACGCCGCTGCGCTGCCTGTCCAGACAATGTCAGTCAGGTAAGCCGATGATGACGGGCTGGGGCTTTCGATGACTTTCAGAATGATCCCACCAAGCCAGACCTATACCCAGATCCTCAAATCGACGATGCTGATGGGCGGCTCTTCGCTGGTCAACGTCGCACTCAGCATCGTCAGAAACAAAGCCATGGCCGTCCTGCTCGGGCCGGAAGGCATCGGGCTGATGGGCCTTTACAGCTCGATCGTGGATATGGCGCAGTCCCTCGCTGGTCTGGGCGTCGGCGGCAGTGGCGTGCGTCAGGTCGCTGAGGCAGCCGGCACCGGCGATACAAACAGGATTGCCCAATCGGCGACCGTACTGAGACGCATATCAGTGGTGCTGGCGCTCTTTGGGGCGCTCCTTCTTGCCGCATTGGCGTATCCTGTCTCAAGTTTCACCTTCGGTGATTACCAGCACGTCGGGGGCATTGTGCTGCTGTCGCTCGCCGTTTTTTTCCGGCTGGTGTCTGCGGGGCAAGGCGCATTGATTCAGGGTATGCGCGGAATTGCGGATCTTGCCCGCATCAACGTGCTTGCCGGACTCTTCGGTACAGGGGTGAGTATCCCCCTGATCTATCTCTTCGGGGTGCAGGCGATCGCACCGTCGCTCGTGGTCATTGCAGCTGCCTCAATCGTTCCGACGTGGTGGTACAGCCGGCGGATCTTTCCAAATCCATACCCGATGTCGGCGCGCCAGTTCAGCCGGCAGGTGTCGGCTCTGCTCCGGCTCGGGTTCGTCTTTATGGCAAGCGGGCTTCTGACCTTCGGCGCGGCCTATGCCATCCGCATCATCGTGCTGAAGGAAGGCGGCGTCATGGCGGCGGGATTGTATCAAGCTGCCTGGGGTCTCGGCGGTCTCTACGCCGGCTTCATCCTGCAGGCCATGGGGACGGATTTCTATCCTCGTCTGACTGCAATGATCGACAACGATATCGAGTGCAACCGGCTCGTCAACGAACAGGCCGAAGCCAGCATGCTGCTCGCCGGTCCCGGCCTGCTCGGCACGCTGACGCTGGCGCCGCTCATGATGAGCCTGTTCTATTCGGCAGAATTCCACGGGGCAGTCGAACTTCTGCGCTGGATCTGTCTCGGCATGATGCTGCGCATTATTTCCTGGCCGATGGGTTTCATCGTCGTGGCGAAGAACACCCAGGCGATTTTCTTCTGGACTGAGGTTGCGGCTGCAGTCGTGCATGTTGGGCTTGCCTGGCTCCTGGTATCGCTGCTCGGTACCCAAGGAGCCGGCATTGCGTTTTTTGGCCTCTATGTCTGGCACGGCATCCTGATCTATGTGATCGTCCGCAAATTGACCGGTTTTCGCTGGTCCGCCGCCAATCGCCGACATGCATTGCTTTTCTTGCCCGCATCGGGACTGGTATTCCTGATGTTCTCGATCTTGCCGCTGTGGCCGGCGACGGTGATCGGCTTCGTCGCCGTCCTTGTCTGTGGGTTGTATTCACTGCGCATGCTGGTCGACCTGCTTCCGCCGGAGTCCGTGCCGGCCATGATTCGCGGATGGATCACGAAGTCAGCCTAGAGCGATTCAGCTCATCGCGGAAATGCAAGACCATTCTAACCATTTGTATTTACGGCAAATTGTCGGCAAAAGCGCTCTTTGCCTGGGAAACCCGCTTCGCACTTACCTGGTGCTCTAACGAACAATGCGCGCATCCTCAGATCCGCGCATTGTTTGTTATGCAAGTTGCCGCGTGAGGCAGATGGCGTTCAGGCGACAGCAATATCCATGTCAGATTGGACGCCGGCGGCTCCGACGGTCGCCTCCTTGAGGGCTGCGCGAAGTGCCTCAACAACCCTGACGACGTCGAGGTCCGTCATCTGGGCGAAGAGCGGCAGGATTATCGTTTCCTGCTGCGCTGACACGCTTCGCGCCAGGCCAGTGGCGGCTCGATAGACGCACTGGCCAGAATAGGCTCCTTCCAGATGAATGTTCATCACGCCGCGCCTGGTCGATATCCCTTGATCGAGCAGCACCTGCATGACTGCCCGTTGGTCGACGGCATCAGGTAATCTCACACAGAAGCTCTGCCAGTTGCTGCGGGCCCAATCAGGCTCCATTGGCAGCGTTAGGCCGGCGATCGTCGACAGGCGCTCGCAATATTGAGCGGCAATCCGCCTTCGCTCTGCAACCAGCTCCGGCAGCCGGCGGAGCTGCACCCGTCCGACTGCGGCCTGGAGGTCGGTCATGCGATAGTTGTAGCCCAGTTCATCATAGTCTTCGAAAATCACCTGTTTCGAGCCGTGGCGGACAGCGTCGGTGACGCTCATGCCATGCTGGCGCCACAGCCGGAATTTTCGGTCATATTCCGGGTTGGCCGTCGTCAGCATGCCGCCATCACCCGTGGTGACGACCTTTCGGGGATGGAAGGAGAAGCAGGCAATGTCGCCATGCGGCTTGCCGATCTTTTCCCAACGCCCGTCCCAAAGGATTTCGCTTCCCGTCGCACAGGCCGCATCCTCGATAACCGGTATCGAATGGCGCTTGCCGATCTCGACGATCGAACGGAGATCGCAGGGCATGCCGAGCTGATGCACGCACAGGATTGCCTTGGTGCGCGGCGTGATTGCCGTTTCGATCAAGCTGGGGTCGATATTGTAGCCATCCGGCGCGATATCGACGAACACGGGTACCGCATCGCAGTATCGAACGGCGTTCGCCGTGGCGATGAACGAATGGCTGACCGTGATGACTTCATCGCCGGCACCGATGCCGACCGCCATCAAGGCGAGATGAAGCGCGGTTGTGCAATTGGAAACGGCACAAGCGTGCCCGGTGCCGACGAGGGCTGCGAATTCCTTTTCAAATGCCGCGACTTCCGGCCCCTGCGTCACCCATCCTGACAGGATGACGCGACGCGTGGCTTCAGCCTCTTCCTCTCCGAGAACGGGTTTGGCGACGGGAATCGTCGATAATAACGGGCTCATGCAGCCTGGCCTCCTGCCGAAGCAGTTTTCGACTGCCACCACGCGACAAGGTCACGAAGCCCCTGCTCCATCGAGATTTCCGCCTTGAAGCCCAGAAGCCTTTCGGCCTTGCTGATGTCGGCAAGACGACGTGTGACGCCGTTGACGGCGCGCGCCTCTTTGTGCTGCGGCTCGAGTGAGTATCCCATGATTTCGCTCAGCATCCGCGCGAGTTCCAGCAGGCTTATTTCCCTGCCGCTCGCGACGTTGAACACCTCGTCCGTAACGTCGCTCTTTGCCGCCAGGATGTTTGCCCGCGCGATATCGCGTGCATCGACGAAGTCCATCGTCTGACTGCCGTCTCCATAAACGAGCGGCGGCATTCCGGCTGCCAGGCGTTCCATCCAGCGGATCAGAACTTCGGTATAGGCGCCGTAAACGTCCATTCTCGGCCCGTAGACGTTGAAATAGCGCAGCGCCACATAGCGCAGGCCGTACATTTCCGCGAAACTGCGCAATAGACCCTCGTTGAAGGTCTTGGCGGCGCCGTAGATCGTCCGGTTATTGTAGGGGTGATGCTGCTCGGTCGTCGGGAAGGTTTCGGCAAGCCCCAGCACGGAGGCGGAGGAAGCAGCGACGACTTTCGATACGCCTGCCTTCACAGCAGCTTCGAGGACGTTGAACGTGCCTTCGGCCAGGACATCAAAGGCGAGCCGCGGGTCTTCGGCGCATTGCGTGATGCGGATCGCCGCCTGGTGAAAGACGATGTCGACGTCTTCGAAGGTTTTCGCCAGCAGTGCCCTGTCGCGGATATCACCTTCGATGATGTTGACGGAGCCGCTTGATATTGCCGTGCTGAGATTGTCCCGGCGCCCGCGCACGAAATTGTCAAGGACGATGATCTCGCGAGGTTTTTCCAATGCAACAAGATCGGCAATATGCGAACCGATCAGACCGGCACCGCCGGTGATGAGCACCCGTTTGTTTCTCATGATCTTCCCTCACGCGACATGTTCGTCATCGGATCATTCTCCGAACGCCAACGTATGAATTTCGCCGGTACACCGGCGGCAACCGAGAACGGCTCGACGTCGGAAACGACAACTGCACCCGCTCCAACGATCGCCCCCTTCCCGATGGTCACGCCGGGAAGAATGGTCGCATTCGTTCCGATATCGGCCTCGGCACAGATGCGGACCGGCTTGATTTCAAGATCCGTACGGATGATCGGCACGTCTATCGGCAGTGCTGTGTGGGTCGAGCCAAGCACCTTGGCGCCCGGCCCCCACCCGACAGAATCTTCGATCACAAGGTCGCGCGCGTCGAAATAGGCCATCGGGCCGATCCAGACATTGTCGCCGATGACGCAGGTGCCATCGTAGCGTCCCTGGATGTAGGCCTGAGCGCCGATGAACACGCCATTGCCGATTTCGAAGGTTTCCGGATGTTTGAAACCGGCGCCGCTAGCGACCTGCAAACCTTCGCCGCAGCTGCGCGTGATAGCCCGCCAGATGGCTCTGCGCATCAGCGCGTCGACGACGCCGTCGCCTGTCGCGAAGCGGCCGTAGAGTTCGATCAGGCCGGCGCGCCCATATGCTTGCCTGAGCTCTTCGGCGAGCCCCGCTTGATAGGCTGGATCTGCCGGCTTCTGGCTGCGGCCGTGGACGGCCTGCACGACACGAGCCTCGCGTGGACTAGCTGACATAGGCATACTCCAGCGCAGCCGCGACCCGATCGACGTGCTGTACAGGCATTTCAGGGTAGATCGGCAAGGAGAGAACCTCGCGTGCGGCGGCTTCCGAGACCGGGAAGTCGCCTGCTTGGTAACCGACGTCGGCATGGGCCTTCTGCAAATGAACGGGAATAGGATAGTGCAGACCGGATGGAATGCCCTCTGCTGTGAGCACACGTTGCAGGCCGTCCCGATCGTGGCTTCTGATGGCGTAGACATGGTAGACATGCCGCCGCTCCGGCACTTCGACAGGCGTTCGCAAATGCGGCGATCCTGCAAGCAGCGAGGAGTAGCGGCGACCATGCGAACGACGGGCTTCGGTCCAGGCTTCGAGATGCCGAAGCTTGACGCGCAGAATGGCTCCCTGGATGGCGTCCATGCGATAGTTGAAGCCCTTCAGCAGATGGTGATAGCGCTGGTCCTGACCCCAATCCCGCAGCATGCGCATTGTCTTGGCCTGCTCATCGCTGTTCGTGACGGCGATCCCGCCCTCGCCGCAGGCGCCGAGGTTCTTACCCGGATAGAAGCTGAAGCAGCCAGATGCGCCGATGCTGCCGGCGCGCGCGCCCTTGTACAGGGCGCCATGTGCCTGGCAGGCGTCCTCGATGACCGGAATCCCGTAGCGATCAGCGACTGCCATGATGCTATCCATATCCGCCATCTGACCGTAGAGATGGACGGGGATGATGGCCTTGGTCCGGGAGGTGATCTTCGCCTCCAACTGAGCCGGATCCATGGTCAGCGTCACCGGCTCGACATCGACGAATACCGGTGTTGCGCCGGTATAGCAGATGGCTGACACAGTCGCGACAAAGGTGAACGGCACGGTGATGACTTCATCGCCGGGACCAATGCCCGCCGCAAGCAAAGACAGATGCAGGGCACTCGTCCCGGTGTTGACGGCGATCGCGTGTTTGACGTTGCAATAATCCGCAAATTCCTGCTCAAGGCGGATGACTTCCTCGCCCAGTATGTATTGCCCAGAGGCGAGCACGCCGAGCACGGCGGCGTCGATTTCGCTCTTGATCGATTGATATTGTGCTCTGAGGTCCAGAAAGGGGATCATGCGATGCGCCTCGCCTCTTCGAGCTCGACGATACGACCGCGCTGTGCGAGCGAACGGCTTGCGGCTTCAAGCACCCGAACGACACGCAACCCGGCATGCCCGTCCGTAATGGGCCGGGAATTCTGCTCGATGCACTCGACGAAGTGATCCAGTTCGCGCTTCAATGCCTCGGTCATATCGAGCTTGGGTGCCCACATATCGCCGCTGCGGTAGCCGACCAGCATCTGATGCACCTTCTCGCCGTACGCATCGGAATTGGGGCACATGGTGATGCCCTTGTCATAGACCTTGATCTTTTCGCTGGGCTCGAGATCGTCATAGACGATCATCTTGTTGCTGCCGCCGATCAGCGTGCGGCGCACCTTGACCGGCGCCAGCCAATTGACGTGGATGTGCGCGATGAGCTTGCTCTCGAAAAAGAGCGTCAGATAGGCGATGTTCTCCGGCTCGCCGAGCACGTGGCTCATGCCCGTCGCGGAAACAGCCACCGGTTTTTCCTGCAGGACGTGGTCCAGGATGGAAAGGTCGTGCACGGCGAGGTCCCAGATGACGCTGACATCATGCTGGAAGAGCCCGAGATTGACCCGAACCGAGTCATAATAATACATGTCGCCAAGGCCGCTTTCGACCAATTCGCGCATTTTCCGCACGGCGCCGGTGTGGACGAAGGTATGATCCACGGCCAGCACGAGGCGTCGGCGCGCAGCTTCGTCGACCATTCGCGACGCTTCGTCCGCCGTCGCTGCCATCGGCTTTTCGACGAAAACATGCTTACCGGCCATCATCGCCTGCATTGCAAGCTTGAAATGCGTCGAGACCGGCGTCGCGATGGCGATCGCGTCGACTCTCGGATCGCGCAAAACTTCCTCGAAATTGTCGGTGACCGTTATTGCGGGGTACCGGCTTTTGACGGCCCCCAACCGTTCGACATTGAGATCACAGACTGAAACAAGGTGGGCGCCGGCCGCTTCAGAGATGTTACGAACCAGATTTGGACCCCAATACCCATATCCAACAACAGCGATACCGATCATTCCATTTCTCCCAACGCAAACATGTCTACCGGTCCGTCATTGACGCGGCCGATTACCCTGGCCGGAACGCCCGCTACGATGGCGCCGTCTGGCACGTCTTTTGTTACAACCGCTCCGGCGCCGACCTGCGCAGCCTCTCCGATGGTCACGCCGGGCAGAATGGTGGCGTTGCTGCCGATCGACGCGTGGCGCTTGACGAGTGTAGGGATGAGTATCCAGTCGGTCTCCGTCTGCAGGCTGCCGTCCGGATTAATGGCGCGCGGGTACGTGTCGTTCGTAAACATGACCCCGTGGCCGATGAACACGCCGTCTTCCAGCGTCACGCCCTCACAGAGGAAGGAATGGCTGGAAATCTTGCAGTCTCTCCCGACCACGACATTCTTCTGAATTTCGACAAAGGTGCCGATGCGCGTTCCTGCGCCGATCGTGCAGCCATACAGATTCACGAGATCTCGATGGTGGATGACGCTACCGTCACCCAGCTTGACATTTGATGCAATCATCCCTGAAAACCCCTACTACTCCTAACAGGGCCCGATTTTCAGTTAAAACAAACAATCGGGCGATTGCGTCCAAGGTTTCAAACCAACAGGACAAATATTTCTCTACACTTCAAAGAGAATTGTTTTCGTCATCCGAGTAAAGAAACAAAACGGTTAAGCTTACCCACCTAAAGGCGTATCTACTTATGACGACTTACGCCTTGGCTCATTCTATCGACCAGCACTGGAGGCAGGGGGCCACCTCCCGCACGCAATGCGGGCCTACGCCGGAGACAGCGATTGTTTCCATGCATTTAGTGGCTTGCCATAAAACTTATATGTAAAAACAGAGACTATCCTGAAAGGAGTCCAGTAAGACCTAAGTCTATACTCAGGATTACCTTCAGATTTTCATCCAATTATGAAAGCTGTGCTGTACTTAGCCTATATTAGCTACTGTAACGTTCCGCGAATTGTGGTATTCGATTCCTACTTTAGAGTTTCCTAAACCCCCGTATTGAGAGGGGTCGGTACTCGGGTCGTAGTGAAGCGTAACGTGTTAGAGGGAGGGTGAAGCTGTGAATTCAGCACTTATACCGAATTTGGACCTCAGGCAGGAAAACGTAGCTCTTCCCCTTAATAACGCGCACACACTTGCCCTGTCGGCAGGGCAGACGCATTCGCTTGTCATTCTCGATAATCGCGAACTTGATCGTCAATGCCTGGCGCAATGCATGGCTGCTCAAAAGGCGGATTTGCAGATTCTGGCGTTTGGTTCGATTGAGGAGTGGAAGCAGAAGCGCGACGAATACGCTCCGCTTGCGGCAATCCTCTTGAATGTAGGCGGCAAAAAGGTCGATGAACCGGCCGTTTCGGAGCAAATCCGGAAGCTTTCGTCGGAATTCGCCTCTACACCCCTTATCGTGTTGGCTGATAGCGACGATTTCGGACAAATCGTCAGGGCTCTTGAGTACGGAGCCAAAGGGTTCATACCCGCCTCAGTCAGCGTCAGCGTCTGCATGGAGCTGATCGCGCTGTCGGTGGCAGGAGGAATATTTGTGCCTGCAAGCGCCCTGTTCGCCATGCGTCACCTGCTGGACTCGAACAACTCGACGGCCCGCCCGCTCTCCGGCATCTTCACCGATCGTCAGGCAGAAGTGGTCGAGGCGCTCCGACGCGGAAAGGCGAACAAGATCATCGCCTACGAGCTCAATCTCCGAGAGAGCACTGTCAAGGTGCATGTTCGCAACATCATGAAAAAGGTCAAAGCGACCAACAGGACGGAAGTTGTTTTCAAGCTCAACGACTTGTTCCAAAGTGGTCTTCCGGCGTGAGCGTGAATACAGCGATGTGCTGATACAACTCTTGAGACAAATCTTTTGTCCGGTACATTTGTGCTCAAATCAGCCCGGTGGCGCGAAATGCGTCACCGGGTTTTTTGATACCGGGCAGGTCTGTCGCGGGTGGCGTGAAGTGCGATCGAGCCCTCAGCTGCCGACCGTTGTTCCTGTACTTGCAGATGATCTAACCCGGTTCCTGCGCATGCATCCTGCAACTCGTCGCCCGATGGACCTCAAGGCGCACCAATGCTTTGGCCCGATCGTTTGCTTGCAGGCCAATTTGAACCAGGGCAGCGAATTTCGCAGCTCGGGAGAGACCTCCAGGGCAAAATGCTGGATGGCCGCGGCCGTAGCAAGGTCGAAGTTGTTGAAGGCGATGCCAGCCTGTTGAAGCGCCTTCTTTCCGAGATCCATGGCAAGAAAGCGTCGTAGCATCTGATCCTTTTTGAGGCTATCTGTCGCTTGGCTAAACAGGGCATCAAAAGCCTTTTTTCTTTGTAGAAGGTCGGAAAGAACGTTTTTGCCGTAGTACTGCAGCGACATGTTCGAAGCATGTCGGCGATATACTGCTTGATCCTCTTTGATGAAGCCTACGTCAGCATGTGCTGCGAGCCGCAGCCACATTTCCATATCGCCGGCGTGCGGCAGTTCCTTAAGATAGCCGCCAACCTGCTTTTGCAGCGCCGTCCTCACGACAGCCGTCGGCGTTGGAACGAGATTGCTTGCCCCACTCAACCGCATGAATTGCGGACCGGACAAGACCTGCATATGACGCACGTCATGGTCGCCGAGAGGATCAGCGCGGCTCGTATTACCGTCCGGCTCAGCTATGAGCGCGTTCCCGAACGCCATCCCCACATTCGGATAGGTGCGCATCAGCTCCGCCGCGCGACCCAGCGAGCCCGGCAAAAGATAATCATCCGCAGAAAGAAGCAGGAATAAGTCACCGCCTGCCCAATCAATTCCCTCATTGTAGGTGGCGATGTGGCCCATGTTTGTCGTGTGCCGCCGATAAGTGACCCGGTCATCCCGGGACGCCAGCGCCTTTCCGACTTCTGGTGTATTGTCCGGCGAGCAGTCATCCAGAATAAGCACGCGCACATCGACGCCCGCTTGTGAAAGGACACTCTCAACAGACTCCTGCAGGAAATGAGCGTAGTTATAGCAGGGAATGACGACATCAACACGTTGCAAACTTATTCCTCCGCCGGCACAACGCCACGCTTGGTTCGAGAGATCTTCCGCCTGCGGCATCGTCTTGTTGTTGAGTGGCGTTTGTTTCCCGCTCGCAGGTGCGTTGAGAGATGTTTCCGCCTCGGCACTCATGTTTTGGCTCCGAGATAGGAATACGGGGAAAGTCTTGACAGCGCATATTGACCGACCAGCTTTGCTACCGTGCGACGCCTGAGCGGGAAGCCGAAATCCTGCCAGATGCGCCAGCGGTCTCGGACCGGAAGGGACTTGAACCAGTAGTAGGGCTGGTCAGTGAACGCGAGGGTCTTGCTGCCCGCGGGGGCAGGTTCACCCATCCGCTTGTAGTCGGCTTCCCAAGTCGTGCGGTAACAGACCGTCGAGATCGGCTCATGAGAGCGCGGCAGCCCGGAGCTCCGTATCGAGCTCCAATAGACAGAATCTCCTACTGGATAGAGTTCCCTCGGCATGTGAGCCCAACGCGCGATGATCGGCAGGCACGGCCGCGTGAGAAACAAGCAGTTCGTATCCACGTGCGTGCGGCCGTCGCTTTTTGAGTCGTCGAACATGTAGGTGCCGTCTGCGCGATGCATCGAACGTCTCGATGAGCAAACCGCAGCACCGGTACGGTGGTGAAGTTCAAGCAGGCGCTGGATGTGGTCGGATCTGTACCAGTTGTCCGCATCGAGAAACGCCACCGCGTCATAACCCTGGGCGAAGGCGCTGAGGCTGCCGATCACGCGAGCCATGTTGCCCGCGTCGCCGTGAGCATGGGGCAGGATGAAATGTTTTGCGCCCCAGCGAGCGACGGAACTGTTCGGAAACCCGTCGGCAATAAAGACATGGTCGCATGCAACGGTTTGGTCGACAACGCTCGCCCGGCACTGCTCAAGGAGTTCGTTGGGCTCCTTGTAATATGGTGTAATAACAGCAACGCGCATTGCCCGTGTCCTCAGTGTTTTTGCGGCGATTTGCACGTCCGACGATCGCCGCCCTTTTTTACAAACCGATATGGGCTCGGTTCATTAAACCGAAACCGAGCCACGACTTGCGCTTTGACGTTGCCGATCACGTTCCCAAGGGCGCGGCGTGCGGAACGGGAACGCCGACGGCAGGCGCAGGCGGATTGGTGTAGGCCATCTGCGGAAATCTGACGCCGGGCATGCTTCTCGCCTCGCCGGAAAGCTTCCACTCGAAATAGGCGATCGTTCTCTCGAGCCCTTGGCGCAGGCTCACCGTCGGCTGCCAGCCCAGTTCCTGCTTTGCCCGGCTGATATCGGGTTTGCGCTGGGTCGGATCGTCGATCGGCAGGGGTCTGAAGACGATGCTTGATTTCGATCCGGTCATGTCAATGACCATTTCGGCCAGTTCCCGGACCTGGAATTCTCCCGGGTTACCGAGATTGATCGGACCCGTAACGCCGGCCGGCGTACCCATCAGGCGGATGAAGCCCTCGATCAAATCGTCGACATAGCAGAAGGAGCGCGTTTGCGTGCCGTTGCCGAAGATGGTGATCGGCTCGTTTTGAAGCGCCTGAACAATGAAATTGGAGACGACGCGTCCGTCATTGGTCTGCATTCGTGGCCCGTAGGTATTGAAGATCCGCGCCACCCGGATTTCCACGCCATATTGACGGTGATAGTCGAAGAACAGTGTCTCGGCGCACCGCTTGCCTTCGTCATAGCATGCCCGGGGGCCTATCGGACTGACGCTTCCGCGATACTCCTCAGGCTGCGGGTGAACCGCCGGATCGCCATAGACCTCGCTTGTCGATGCCTGGAAGATCTTTGCCTTTGTGCGCTTGGCCAGGCCGAGCATATTGATCGCCCCATGCACATTGGTCTTCACGGTCTGCACCGGATCGTGCTGGTAGTGGACCGGAGATGCTGGGCAGGCGAGGTTATAGATCTCATCGACCTCCACATAAAGCGGGAATGTGATGTCGTGGCGGAGTATTTCAAACCGAGGATCGTCAAGAAGGTGCAGTACGTTATCGCGCGAGCCGGTATAGAAATTGTCCACGCAGAGGACGTCATTGCCCTCTCGCAAAAGCCTTTCGCACAGGAATGATCCCAGAAATCCGGTGCCGCCGGTAACCATAATTCGCTTCTGTCCGTGCATTTATTTGCTCCGTTGTTAATGTTTGCCCACCGGGATGGAGAACATGTCAGCAGGCTCCCTTGCCTTTCAGGACCGCAGGAATTGTGCTGAGAAGGATGTGCCAATCGAACCACAAGGATCGATTGTCGATGTAGAACTCGTCGAGTTGCTGCTGCAGTTCGATATCCGCATTGCTTCGTTCGGATATC
Source organism: Rhizobium sp. CNPSo 3670 (assembly GCF_057784555.1). Classification (NCBI taxonomy): domain Bacteria; kingdom Pseudomonadati; phylum Pseudomonadota; class Alphaproteobacteria; order Hyphomicrobiales; family Rhizobiaceae; genus Rhizobium; species Rhizobium sp. CNPSo 3670. The sequence goes on along the minus strand of NZ_JBXSOL010000044.1, from coordinate 13,563 downwards.
TGCCAAAGCCCCGTCAGCCCCGGCGTGACCGAGCGCCGCTTGGCACGAAACTCGCTATCCATCGCCGAAAGGTGATATTCCGGGAAGGGGCGCGGTCCCACGAAGGACATCTCTCCTGCAATGATGTTCACCAGCTGCGGGAGTTCGTCGAAACTCGATGAGCGAAGGACATGACCGATCACCGGCAGAATGCGCGGATCCTGCCGAAGCTTGAAGTGGTTCGACCACTCGGCTTGTATGTCCGGATTGTCCCGGAACAATGTTTCGAGGCGTTGTTCCGCATCTCTGTACATCGTTCTCAGTTTCAGGACGCGCACCGGCTTGCCGGACAAGCCTTCCCTGGCGTGTCTGAAGAAGACGGGACCCGGATCGATGGCATAGATCGCGGCGGCGGCAACCAGAATGCAGGGCATCAGCACAAGCGCTGCCGGGATAGCGATCACGAGATCGAGGACTCGACGAACCAGGTTCGAGCTTGCCGATCTCCCACCGACGGCCAAGCGAACACCGATCTCTCCGCCGACGTCCGCCGGTCGCAAACCGGTTATCTTGAGGTTCGGCGTGTCGGAGAGGAGGATGACCTCGGCGAACTGCCGACGCATCGTTGCCAACTCCGCGATAAATGAGCCCGTATCGTCAGCGATCAAGGCAATCGATGGCCCGTTGTCGGCTGATACTTCCGAAGTGTCGGGAGAAAAGGATTCCGGCCGAATGCCATAGTGCCAATGCTCTAAGAAATACGCCACAAGCGCAGGGATGCGATTGCGGGCACCAACGATCACTGCCCGCTCACCCCAGATACCAAGCCTCCAGGACAGTCCTCGTGCGGCCCCACGCATAAGAGGTTGAACAACCAATCCGAGGCCCATGAAGGCGATGATTGGAAGCAGCACGCCTAGTCCTTCCGGCAGAAGGATTGCCCCAAGCGCTGCGATGACCACCACCTTGAAGGACGCTGTCGTGCGGCGGCGCAGATGTTCGTGGTCGTGAAGCCGATATCCGGGATAGAGCGCGTTCGATGCATAAAGAACGATCGCTGCCAGCGCTGCGACGGCGAAAGCGCGCTCCAGCACCATATTCTCCGAAGAGTTCGAAAGGAACGGCAGGAGAAGAAGATAGGCTATCAGGTAGCTTGCGATGTCGCCGGCAATCAGAAATGACGACGTAGCGAGCCGAGGCAACCTGCGCCTGAATGGAACCGGTATTTTCAGCTCTGCCCGCTTGCTGAATTCGGCGGTCGGTGTGGGGTTTGCCACGAAAGGTTTCGTCTTCCGCAGGTCGGACGTGATTGCTGACGGCGCAAATAGGGACATGATCGCTTCACACCTTTACGGCTGTTGCTTTTGGCGCACTCGATCCAAAAACCTCGTCTTCGATCGGAAACTTCCGAAGCCCCAGTCTCTGGAATGCTGTCAGTGAGATGAAGGTCGGCACGACGAGCGCATACCGCCGCCACAGCCGTCGCGGCTCGCACAAAAGACGAAAGGCCCATTCGAAGCCGCTTCTTTGAATGAACCTTGGAGCTTGCCGCTTGAGGCCGGCGTGAAAATCGAATGCAGCTCCGACGCCGATAAGCATCGATGCATCCAGACGGTCACGCATGCGCGCCATCCAGAGTTCCTGCTTCGGACTGCTCAGCCCCACCCAGATGATATCGGCGCCGGATCGATTGAGCCGGTCCGCAATATCGGCTTCCTCTTGCGGTGACAGTTTATGAAAAGGCGGTGCATAGGAGCCGGCTATCTCAGCTTCCGGGAATTTCGCGAGAAGCTGCGCCTGCAAGTGCCGCAGCGTCTCGGGCGTTGCGCCATAAAGGAAGTGGCGTATTCCCTTCGATGTGCCGGCCTCGAAAACAGACAACATCAGATCAGGTCCGTACACCCTGTCGCTGTCCACATGGCCAGCACGCTTCAACGCCCATACCAACGGCATGCCGTCGGGGGTCACGAGGAATGCCCGATTATGTATCGACCGGAGCTCTGGGTCATCTTGACATCGGACGACACCGTGTGCGTCGCGAACACACACATATTCCCTCCTGCCGTCTTCAATCCCTTTTTGAATAAAACCGGTCGCGCTTTTAAGATTAACTGCCGAAATGCGAACACCAAGAACATTAGTCCATTCCAGGGAGTCCTTTTGTTTAAGAACTGAAGCTTGGCTTCTGTCTGTCGGTTGCTTTCCCATGACCTACGCTTTCGCGATTTAAACTGTCATCAGAATATGCCGGCAGAGCGATTGTCTCCATACTTTCAGTTCCAACTATTGGACGTAGAACACACTTCATATTCCTACGCCTTCGGCCGAGATAAGTTACAATATTCGAAGTAAGGCGGCGTACCCCACGGCTTGCCGCGTTGCTCTTTTTGATGAGTGCGACCCCGAAAGAGCGGTTTGACCTTCACAAGGCCGCAGAAGATAGTCACTCTCGCGCCAAGCCTGGGCGGACCTGCGCGCGAATGAAGCGTGGGGAGAGATGATTCATCCAACAGGCGAGATGACTGGGCTGACGAACCGTCAGAACTGCCCGACAAACCAACCCTAGCAGGCTCCCGCGCCGGGAACTTGATGCGCGCACCTGCGTCGGCGCAGGATCCGTCGTGGCGCAGGATCCGTTGGAATTTTCGCTCTGGGCACGCTCGCCGAGGCCATGACGTCATAGCTCTTGCCGGCAGTAGTCATTTTCGCGTCATGATCGGGGCGCTATTGCGCCGAGCAACCGGCGGCGAGTGGTCTGAGCTTCGTGTGGAGCGCAATACTCCCGCCAGCAGCGATATAGCCCGTCACGTTGCCGTTCTTGTCAATTGGCGCGCGACGCTACGCTGCCTACGTCGATCCCAGCCTTCTGAAGATCGCTTAGACTGCCAAACTCTCCCGAAGGCATGATCTCCGGGTGTATCCTGAAGCTCTTGTCATTCAGATTGCCGTTGTAGCGGTTACGCGCAAATTGCACCGATCCAAGCTTGTGGTCGGGCACGTAAATGTATGCCGCCAACCCATTGCCGCTATCGACCGACACGATATTATCCTCGATGCGATTGGGGCCCGCCCAAGGCGGATGCCACCCCCGGCCCGTACCGTCATCGACGCGAAAGGCAGCCCCGGATCCGCCGGTAATGATGTTCCCCGTCACCAGGTTGCTCCAGCCGCCGTTTATGCCGATCGCCGATATATTATCCGAAAGCGTATTTCCTTCGATGCGCACTCCACTGGCCTTGCCGTCGGTATAGATCGCCCAACTGATAGGAGAAGGCCATTCACTGGTATTTTCATATCCAGGGGGCCAGAATGTCCCATCGACCCTGTTCATAAGCTGACCTGTTCCGGTGACGAGATTGTAGCGAATGCTGCTGTTCAAAGGGTCGGTCTGTTCACCCATCATCTTGATGCCGCCGCCGTCTGCCGTTTGCTGATTGGCGTTGCGGACCACGTTGTGTTCGATGATCGCGTCATGAACTGCGTCCTGATCTCCCCATAGCGAGCCACCGGCGATACCGAACTGGGCTGCGTTTTCGATGAGATTATGAGCAATCCTGACATTGTCGGCAGCCTGGAACCATATCCCGGCCGTTTCGAAATAGACCCTGCCGATGTCATGGATGTGGTTCGACAGGATGGTCGCACCGTGCGATTTGAGGAAGGTGCCATAGGTCGTGCCGACATAAATCCCGTTGCCGGCCACATCCGCAATCACGTTACCGGCAATCAGGACATCTTTGCTCTCGGAAACGTGGATGCCGACACCGACATTGTCGATGGAATTGCCGAGCAGCCGGACGCCGTCCGCCCGGTCGAGCCGTATGGCACCGAAGCTCCTGGTGTCGGTACCGAACTTGCCGCTGCCGCGCGGATCCCCATCCCTGAACTGGAGCCCGGATACAACCATTCCATCGGCTCCATCAAGCCTGAAGAATGTCGGCAGGATGCCGGCGACAGCCGTAGAGCTGATTGGCAATCCATCGGTCGGAATATAGACGAGTTGCTCCTTGGCGCGGTCATACCACCACTCGCCGGGAGCATCGAGCAGGGCCGCCGCCCCCGCCAGGAAATAGCGGCTGCCTTCCGCGGTGAAGAAGTAGGCAGTGCCTCTGGTGTTGATGGTCCGGTTGGCGGTGTCGATTGAAACTACCGGGAGGGTGTCACTGCCCCATTGGCTACCGGGGCGAAAACCACCGACAATATGGGCGACAAGCCCCACCGTATTTTTCGAGATCGGAAGATCGCCGGCATGGAAGCAAAAGCGCGTGTTGCCATGCCATATGTCGTCATCCTCTGTGCACTTGGCCGCAAAAAGCCATCCTTTGCGCGGATCTCCATCGAACGGGGCGTTGGGAAAGCGTGCCTGCGTCTGCAGCGCGCCCTTGACGAAAAGGTCGCCGACGGCCCTGCCTGGAGGCAGCTTCAGTGATGCCGTCCAGCGGCCATCGGCCTGTGCCGTCCAATTGCGTACAAGCGGGCCGCCGTGCAGAACCGGCGCTTCGTTGCACCTCGCCGTGATGACCAGGCCCGCGTCGCGCGCGTCGAAGACTATCGGTTCAGAGAGATAATAGTCCCCGCCGCCCAACGCGATCGTGTTTTGGCCGCCCTTCTTACGCGCAGCATCCTGAGCTCTCTCGATACTGACAAAAGGACCGTCGGTATGCTGAGGATTGGGTTTGGGAAGACGCCCACTCCAACCGTCCTTGCCATCAGGAGAAACATAGAATACCGCCCGGGCCGCAGATGTGCCCGTTGGTACATTGCTCAGTGAAGTCCCCTTCAGCCTGTCGGAAAAGGTCGCCGGCGACGCCTCCGCGCAAGTCGCTTCCCTAAGCGCCGTCTGCAGCTTATCGGGCGCATCTGCGTCCGAGGTCACTGAGGCCAGGTTGCTCGGCTGCGGAAAGAGCGTCGCAAACAGAATGCTCAAGATCGGTGCAAAATGCAGCCTCAAGTCTGCAGCTCCGCCGTTTTTCTGCGCGCGGATGCCCGCATTTTCTGGCCGGGACTCGTTGAAACAACGGGCTCGTATAGAGAGAACATGATGATGCCCGACATAAACAGAACGAAAATCGCGTCATTCTGGATCAGGAAGATGGTCTCGGTCATGTTCATCACCAAAATGACGACTGTGAAGACATTCAGCCAGAGCCAGCAATAGTGCGGGTCCCGGCATTGGAGGATCGCCCCTTGGCGCAATGCCTGTAGAAGCATCAGAGTGAATAAAATCATTCCGCTTATTCCGAAGTTCAGCAGTGTATCGCGGAATCCGCTATGGGCGTGGGGAGCCATCCATTGGATCTTCGACCAGATAATCCAGGCCTCTGGGTTCGCCTCTGTCCAAAAGGCCTGGTAGCCGAAGCCGAGCAGCAGATGATCGGCAATCTGACCATCGACCAGTTCCCACAAGGGCACTCGGCCCGTCAAAGTGGCATCCTTGCCAAGCGCCTCCAGGAATGGAACCAGGAATTCGTGAAGCAAAAGGAGGAGCCCGATGAACATTTGGACAAAAAACAGGATGAGGACGATGCGGCTGATGCCACCGATCCGCCGCAACAGGGAATAAAACCCGATCAAGCAATAGGCCGATACCGTCGCAATGATCGCGGTCATCGATCCGGAGCCCATGAGACAGGCCCCAGCCCCGATCAAGAAAAGCAAAGCTGTTCGCCGCAAACCCCGGCTACCGTCCATCAAGACGGCCGTCGACACCAGTATCATCATCGCGGCATACCACCCGAGACTGTTCTTGTGGATGAATATGCCACGCACCGCGCCGTCCATCGGCATGCGAGCGAGACCCGGCGACGCCACCAAGACCAGCAGGCTGAGGACGATGCATGTTCCGAAGGTGGCAAATGCCAGCAGAAGCAACTGCCGTGGTGTGAAGCGTATCGCCAGCACGTAAGCCAGAAGCACCGTAAAGAGCAGGCCGATGGCGCGCCTGAATGTCGTTGATGGGCCCACCGACCAGAAGACGGACACAAACGGCATGGCGACTATCAGGGGGACAAACCAATTTCGCTTGAGCGCCGTTAGAAAGTGCGGAAAATTCCGTACCAGCATCAACAATGTAAAGCCGTATACGGGTAGGTAAAGCAGACGCAATATAGACCTGGCGTGATCGCCAAGGGATCCGTCAGCGTCCGCCAGCATGAGCGGGAAAAGGGCGCCTGTCTGAAGGAAAAGGCAGAAGCCCGCGCCCCAGCACTCTATCGCTCGCCAACTGACGGTCGGCCCATTCGCGGCTCTAAGCGTATCGGCTCTCATTATCGGTCCCGATTTGCCTGGACAGATGAGAGGCTGTTGATCGCGGCAATTTGGAAAGACATCGGTCCCCTTTCACAGCTGCGCTGCTTACCAACGAACATCCCGCCACCTCCCCAGTCAACTGACGCAAACGAAGGCGCAGCTAAGCCTAACGCGCATACCCACCGTCCAAGGACGTTGGTTGGGTGAAAGCTCACGGTCTACCCCTCCCCCAAAAGTTGGTGCTTGGACCAACGGCATTGCCCATAAGAGCAGATGTCACCCGTGACCAATCGCCGGTAGCTTGGCTATGAAAACATACCGCGAAGATCGCGCTGAGCCGCAGTTGGTGGTGAAGCGAGGCAATAATTCTGGCGCAACTGGCTGTTGGCAGGTGACGCTTGGAAGGGTTGGGATTCTTATGGTTCTGCGTCATGGTCCTGGTTTCGTATGCACTATAACGGAAGCGTCACGCGTTGCGGTGGTGATCCTACGAGCTCAGGGCGGAAGCCTGATCGCGCAGAATGATCCCTGTCCGCCTCTCATTTCTTTCCATCAATTCGCGTTGCCGAACGAACGAGCGTTCGCAACTCCGGCGTACCGATGTGTCGCGCAGCAACGCACTTGAGAGGGGGTGTCATGGAGCGACCGACGATCAGCGTCCTCATCAACAACTACAACTATGGTTGCTTTCTTTCCCGGTCGATCGACAGCGCCTTGCGCCAAAGAGCGTCTGATGCCGAGATCATCGTCGTCGATGACGGCTCGAGCGATCAGTCGCGCTCGGTTCTCGAAGGTTATGACAAGCAGGTGAAGGTGCTCTTCCAGGAGAACCAGGGACAGGCCGCCGCCATTAATGCCGCTGTGAAGGCAAGCAGTGGCGACATCCTCTGTTTTCTCGATGCCGATGACTGGTGGGCGCCGGGCAAGCTGTCGGCAACAGCCGCTGCTTTCCAGTCGAATCCTCATGCATCGCTTGTTTATCACCGACTTCAGCCAACGCAGACCGATGGCTCAACAGCCTTCAAGCCAATCCCTCGGACCCTGTGTTCGGGAGATTTATCGCCACGGCTTGCGAGATCGGCTGGCTGGTGGCCCTTCCCAATGACATCAGCCATCGCAGTAAGACGTAGCGCCTGGAATGCGGCAGGAGATATTCCCGAGCAGTTCCGCATTTCCGCCGATGCCTGGCTCACGGGCACCTACCCATTTCTGGGGGATGTTGTCGCCCTGCCGGATTCACTCGGATTCTACCGGATTCACAACAATAACTGGTATCGGCCAGTCGATGACGCCGCCATGCTGCGAAAGCGGATGGCCCATTGGCGGACTGTCGTTGACGCGACGAACCAGTTTCTTTCCGCGCATGGTTTAGCCGGAAGGCTGCGTCTGACTGATCACTTTCCGTATCGGGTCGCCTCAGCCAGGCTGGAGGGGGCAGATGCACGCACCCGGTTCAGACTTGGCGTGGAAGGACTTTTTTTCGCCGGAGAACCAAACTTGCTGAGGCGTATGCGTGAGGCATTGCGGACAGCCCGCGACCTTCCTCGACGCGGTCAGGCCGTTAGCTTGTCGGAGTCGGCACGATGAAGGCACTGATGCTGGTTTCCGAACTCGAAGACTACACCATCTCGTTCGCAAGTGGTGTTGCGCAACACCTGCAGGTCGTGCTCGCAGTCCCGCGTCGGCGCTACGCCAACCTTGTCTCCTCTTTCGACCCGGCGGTCGATCTGCACCTTTTGGACTGGCCACGGCACCGGTCGCTCTCCAATCCCTGGTTCCTACACCAACTCACGCGTCTTATCCGGCACGAGCGGCCGAATGTCATTCACCTTCTGAGCAATTCCACGCTCTGGCTGAACTTTGCTGCGCCATTCTGGCGGCCGATCCCGCTCGTGACGACCGTCCATGATGTTGACGTGCATCCCGGCGATTCCGACACCAGAACGCTGCCGGCCTGGGCTCCGCGATTGATCGTGCGGCAATCGAGCCATGTCGTCGTGCATGGCGAGGGGCTGAAACGAATGGTTCTCGAGCGATATTCAAAATCGCCCGAGTGCGTCCATGTCCTGTCGCATCCGGCCATTCATCGCTACGCGGAACTTGCTCGGCAGCACAAGATGACGCGGCGCCACGCAGATGGAACCTTGCGCGTCCTGCTTTTCGGGCGGATTTTTGCTTACAAGGGATTGGAGCATCTGATCCGTGCCGAGGCGATGCTGAAGGACCAGCTCCCCAATCTGCGGATCACGGTCGCCGGCCGCGGCGATGATCCCTGGATCTTCCAGCCTCTTATGGGCGAAGCCGGCCGCTATGATATTCGCAACCACTTTATCGAGGATATGGAGGTCGCCCAGCTTTTTCTGGATGCCGATATCGTTGTTCTTCCCTACACGGAAGCCTCGCAGAGCGGTGTACTCAACCTTGCCGCGGCATTTGGCAAACCGGTCATCGTGACCGATGTCGGCGAATTGCGCGCCACCGTTCTGCCGAACGGACTGGGAATGGTGGTTCGGCCAGGGGATGTCGAACAGCTCGCCAGCGCCATCCGAACACTGGCTGAAAACAACGAACTGAGAAGCAGCTTCGGAACCAGCGCGCTCGCCTGGGCCAGAGGTCCGAATTCGCCTGAACAGGTCGGGGCGCAGGCTGCGGCCGTTTATCGTGAGGTGGTCGGAGCATGCGAATGACGACGCTCACGGAGGGGAATCGGACAGCGGTGCGGAATGCCGCAGCAACCGTGCGCCACTATGTCCCGGGTGGTTGCGAGAACGGCGGCGGAATTGGCAGGCTGGTCGGCTATATAGCAAGCACGGCGAAGGAGGCAGGCGAAAAGCACGTCGTCACCGACACCAGAGGGCCTCGCTGGTCCCTGGTTACGTCGCCGATGCGCCTGCTCGGCGCCATCTTGATGATGGCCAAGGATCGGATAATTGCTCCGGCACGCATTCACCATATCCATATCGCCGGTCGCGGCAGCACCGCAAGAAAACTGATCCTTACCGAGGCTGCCCGTTTCCTCGGGTGCTCTCACATATTACACCTGCACGATTACGATTATGCGAGTGACTTTGCCGCACGCTCGCCACGGCAACAAATGCTCATACGCCGGATGTTCCAACATGCCGACCAGGTCGTAGCGCTGGGGCAGCGGGACCGTATGACGCTAACGACGCTTCTGGGCGTGGACGAGCGCCGCGTGGCCGTCATCCGCAATTGTGTTCCCGACCCCGGGGCGCGCAGCGTTCACGTCGGCAAGATGCCCTTGATCGTCTTTCTCGGCCGACTGAGCGAACGCAAGGGTGTTGGGGAGCTTCTGCTTGCCTTAAGTCATCCGATTATGAAGGCGCTCCAGTGGCGGGCCGTGCTGGCAGGCGACGGACCTGTGGAAGACTACCGACGCCAAGCCGCAGCCCTGGGCCTTTCCGATCTGGTGAAAATGCCGGGCTGGCTCGGCGCCGACGAGGCGCAAGCCTTGTGTGCCCGGGCAGATATCCTGGTCCTACCTTCGCATGCCGAGGGCTTGGCAATGGCTGTGGTCGAAGGGCTCGCTCACGGGCTTGCGGTCGTTACTACGCGCGTCGGCGCGCATGGTGAGGTCATCTCCGACGGTGAAACGGGTGTCTTCGTGCCTGTCGGAGACAAGGATGCCCTGGCTGCGGCGCTGGCCAAACTCGTCAGCGATCCGGAAATCCGCAACCGCCTCTCGGCCAAGGCCCGAGCTCATTATCTCAATCAGTTCAGTATGAAGGCCTACATGCGATCGCTGGAAAAACTCTACGACGCCGTTTCCGCGCAACCTCAAACGTCGGTTGGTGAACGATGACTATTTCAACTATCCCGCCAGACCGCAACACCTCGCTCTCGTCGATGCGCTACGATCCCCGGTTTCAGGTAGAAACGAGGTCGGACGATTTTGACCTCACATCGGGCCTGCGTCTTATCCGGCGAAGGATGGTGATGATCGCGGCTATCGTCACGCTGTTTATGGCGATCGCCGCAATGATGGTTTCGGGATTGAAGCCGAGTTTTCATGCCGAGTCCCGGCTGATAATCCACACGCCTCTGGCGACGAAACTCGGCCCTGAGGATTCCGGCCGCAACGATCCGCTGGACGCCGCATCGGAGACCGAACGGCTTCTTTCCAGAAGCATTGCAGAGCGGGTAATCCGCGACCTGCGGCTCGATCAGTGGCCGGAATTCAATCCAGCGCTGCAAGAGAGCTCGCTTATCGACAGGATCCGAGCAATGTTGCGCGGTCTGGTCGACAGAGAAAAACCACTCTCGCCGGTACGAAACAGCATCGAGCCAATCATCCCGAAGTACTACAAGGCATTGCGCGTATGGCGTGATGGCCAGAGCGACGTTATTCAGATCGGCTTCGATGCGAGCGATCCCCAACTGGCAGCCTCGGTCCCGAACCGGCTCATCAGCATCTATCTCGAAGAGCGGAAGGACGGTCTGCGGGGGCGCCTGGATGCGGCAGAAGAATGGGTTCTCCAGCGCATCGCGGAACAGAAGGACCGCGCTGCGGCAGCACGCGATGCCGTCGACGCATATCAGAAAACGATGGACGTCGTCTCAAATGACGACGATCAGGTTGAACAGATCAAGTCAATAATGGAGCTGGGCGAGCGGCAGACAAAAATCGAACAAAGCCGCACCGAAGCGAGAGCAACGATATCTGCACTGGAAGCGGCTGACGACCTCTCGCTTGCCCTGCAGAATATGGTTATTCCCGACAGCATTGGCGCGGCGCAACGGGAGCTTCGTTCACAGGAGCAAGATCTCGAGCGCCTTCTCGAGATGTATGGCAACAGCGCCGAAGTCGTGGTCGACATGCGGGCGAAGATTCTTAAATCCCGCACCGATCTCAGCCTTGCGGTCGATCGATATCTTCAATCCATCCGCTCCAAGCTTGCGGCGCTCGATCATGAGGATGACGCGGTTCGGTCGGCCTTGGCGGTAGCTCATCAGAAACGCGCTCGCTCTGCCCTGGCGCAAACGGAGCTGGCGCGACTCCAACGCATGTCTGACAAGGAGCAGACCGCGCTTGATAAGCTCGAGGAGCAGCGCCGTGGCCTGGCTGCGCAAGCCATGCTGCCGGGAGCGGAATTGGAAGTTCTGTCACCGGCAGCAGTGCCGCTGGCACCGCAGGGGCGCGGACGACTTTTCTATCTGGTCGGCGCCCTCCTGGCTTCGATATCGATCGCGGTAACAGCCGCTTTCGTGGTCGAGATGCTGGATAACTCGGTCCGCAGCTTCGATCAGATGGCCGGAATGCCTCGCATTGCGCCGGCCGGATTCATCCCGCGCCTGAAACGGAAGGACCGGAGGGATCCATCTATGCTCTTTGGGTACATTCAAGACGGGATGTTTGACGAAGCAATTCGCTCTGTCATAACTTCGCTTAAACAGTCCAACGGTGGAAAGCTGCCTAACAGTATTGTCGTGACGTCGGCTCACAGCGGAGAGGGCAAGTCGCTTGTCGCCAGATCACTGGCAATCGATCTCGCCGCCAACGGAATTCCGGTGCTGCTTGTTGATGGCGACCTCAGACACGGAAATCTCGACTCGTTTTTCAAGTCAGAGCTACAGCAGGGATTGAACGAATTCCTGTGTGGACAGGCTGGAATCCGGGACATCATCGATCACCATCCGAGCGGCATCGACTTCATTCCGGCCGGCAATGCCACTCTCCATCGGCGCGCCCGTATGACGGATGCGGCTGACATCGTCTCGATGGCCGCCTCGCTGGGCCAAGTCGTCATCTTCGACAGCGCACCCGTGCTCGCCTCGGCTGATACGATGCATCTGACGGCCTTAGCAGAACGAACGCTCGTGGTGGTTAAATGGGGTAAGACGAGCCGTCGCGCCGTCGAATTTTGCTTACATCAGCTGAGGACCGCACGCAACGCGGAGCTTTGCGTTGCCATAAACAACGTCAATCCGAAACAACACGCCATGTACAACTTCAGCGATTCGGAATTGTTTGTGAAATCACTGAGGAAATACCACGAATTCGCGTGAACCGAGACAGCATTCACATCTGATTCCGCCGAAACAAATTACGGAGACCGTAGTGAAGAATAAAAACAAGGTTGCGCTGATTACCGGTATAACAGGTCAGGACGGTGCGTATCTGGCCGAGTTTCTCTTGGAGAAGGGCTATATTGTTCACGGCCTCAAGCGACGCTCATCGTCCTTCAACACCAGCCGCATCGAGCATCTATACGAGGATCCGCATGTCGAGAATCCCCGGTTCATCTTGCATTTCGGGGACATGACCGATTCAACGAATCTCATCCGTGTCGTTCAGGAAACGCAGCCGGACGAGATCTATAACCTCGCAGCACAGAGCCACGTTCAAGTCTCTTTCGAGACGCCGGAATATACGGCCAACGCGGATGGAACCGGCACACTTCGGCTGCTTGAAGCAATTCGCCTCCTGGGACTGACCAGGAAGACGCGCTTCTATCAAGCGTCCACCTCAGAGCTCTACGGCAAAGTTCAGGAAGTTCCGCAAAGCGAAACGACGCCTTTCTACCCTCGATCACCCTACGCAGCGGCCAAGCTCTACGCCTATTGGATCGTGGTCAATTATCGCGAGGCATATGGCATGCACGCCTCCAACGGTATCTTGTTCAATCATGAAAGTCCGATCCGCGGCGAGACGTTCGTGACCCGTAAAATCACCCGGGCGGCGGCTGCGATCCATCTTGGACTGCAGGAGAGGCTCTATCTCGGCAATTTGGATGCACAGCGCGACTGGGGACATGCGCGCGAATATGTCCGTGGGATGTGGCTGATGCTGCAACAGGACGAACCGGAGGACTATGTCCTTGCAACCGGCGAAACGCACTCGGTCCGTGCCTTTGTCGACAAGGCCTTTGCCAAGGTGGGCATGCCGATTGATTGGCGTGGGACCGGAGTCGAGGAAAAGGGGTATGACAAGACATCCGGTCGGTGCGTGGTGGAGATTGATCCGGCTTATTTCCGCCCGACTGAAGTTGACCTTCTGATCGGTGATCCGACGAAGGCGCATACGAAGCTTGGCTGGAAACACGAGACCAGCCTTGATCAGCTGGTTACGGAGATGGTCCGCGAGGATCTGAAAGTCATGGCACGAAATGTTCCGGCGGTGAGTGTAACCAGGGCCTTTGCCTATGCCTGAGGCGATCTGTCGCCAGCCACCGCGGCGTGGCGGGCTCCGCGATCGTGCGATCGTCTCGCTTCCGACAGCTGAGAGAGTCAAACACTACCCTGCGCAAACGCAAAAAGCCCGGCTCGAGAGCCGGGCTTTTCTGATCGACCGAAATCAGACCAGATTAGAACGAA